>JBDKJZ010000321.1:0-6825 GCA_039796375.1 Pseudomonadota bacterium | reverse complement strand
CTTCCGGTGTGCCTGCACCATGGCTAAGCTCATGCATGTCCTTCGCGCCTCGACCCAACAGCAACACGCTGTCGATGAAACACTGCGAGAAGGAATACACGAGCGACGCCGTTCGGCTCATGTCGCAGGCCAACGCCATGTGCAACAGGTCGGTCATCAAGAGCGCCCTGGCCTCTTCGTCACCGAAACCCACGATACGCACGTCGCCGACTGCGTTGGTCGCGAGTCCCGAGCTGACGCCTGGGTCTTGCGCTGGCATCGCTGGGGCGCTGCAACGGGCGCTCGGCGCTTCACCGAGGGACGTCAGCCGCGTCTCCAGACCGCGGATCTCCTCGAAGTGACGCTGCAGCCGTTGTTGGTCTGCGGAGCCCAAGCGGCTCTCTAGGGCGGCGGAGCGTTGATTGACTACGTCGAGCACGCTCCGCCCTTCTGCGAGCCGCATCAAGAACGCCGGGTCGTCTGCTGCCCCGACGATTTGACCCCCAAAGAGGCTCTTGTAGGCTTGCGTTGGACTGGCCTGTGGAGTGTTGGGCTCAAGGCCCGCTGCTCCCTGTCGATACGAGATGGTGCCGTGAGCTTCGTTGTTCTCCCGATAGACCTCGGGCTGCACTCGCAACTCTAGCGAACGAAAGCGTGCTGTCCCAGCAAGGCGATCGGCAACTAACTGGTCCGCGGTCGGTCCTCTTGGGACCGGAGATGTCTGACGTTCAGCACCCGGCGTGGCCACGCCGCTCAGCAGGGGACCGACGTTGTTGTTGTGCCATTTGCCTGCCCAGCTGCCGGGACCTGCGATCGGCAGGCTAAGGCCGCTGACCACGCTGATATCACCCTGGACAGCGAATTCCGAAAGGGGCTGGAGGGCTGGGCTGAGTGCGTAACCTGCACCCAGGGTGCTTGGAGCGATCAGTGTTGGACTATGCGTCGAGAGGCCGACGAAAAACTTGAGGAAACGCGTTGGCGAAGGGGAGGCTTGGGCGCTCGCCAGCGGCATCATCGCCTCTAACCAAGGCAGACTGATAGCCGCACCAGCCGCACCAGCCAGCCAGCTGCGGCGGGACAGGGGTCGCACCTTAACCGAACTCATTTGGCCTCGCTCTTATGAATCCAGCGGAACCGGAAGGCTTCGTTCGACGCCCACTCGGTTAGCGCATCGACCAAGGAGAAGTTCGCGCTTCCGAGTGCGTTTGCCATCGACTCCAAGGGGCCTGTATCGGAAGCGTCGACAAGCCGCTGTGTGATGAACTGATAGACGTGCTCTGAGAGGCAGTGTTTGGCCTGAACGCTATCCGCCAGCAACTGTCCTAGCTCCGCTGGCCCACGGAACGCGCCGACGCCCGGGAGCTCTCCTTGGCCATCGATGATGCACTCTGGTTTGTCTGCATCGTGCTGGCGGTATCGGCCCTGCACGTCGTAGTTCTCGAGACCCATGCCGATGGGATCCATGAGGGAGTGGCAGGACGCACAAGCCGGCTCCCGACGATGGGCCGCGTAGCGGGCAGACCTACAGCTGCTTCCGCCCTCGCCCTCTGCAGGCACATCAGCAGCGACGTTCGGCGGTGGTGGGGGGGCTCCGGAGCAAAGGAGCCGCTCAAGAATGAACTGCCCGCGCAAAGTCGGACTGGTCTCTCCGGCTTTGGCTCCATTCGCGAGTAGTGCGCCCTGGGACAGCAGACCCCGCCTCGTCGCATCCGGATAGGGTACCCAAGCGAAGCCCTGGGTTGGGGGCGGCAGCCCATAGACTTCTGCCAGCTTCGCGTCGACGTAGGTCTCGCTCGCTGTTAGCAGGTTGAACCAGGGAGCCCTTTGTTCCATGACTACTCGGGTGACTAGCGCATCGCTCTCCGCGCGCATCGCCCGGTTGAGTTCTGAATCAGGCAGCGCGTTGTACCCGAGCCACAGCCCGTGGAAGCGTGTGAGTCGGGCACCAGCCTGCGGTGCAAGTAGCAGTCTCGAGACCTGAGCTCGCAGTTGCTCAGCCGTGTTCAACTCGCCCCGCTCGATCACGTCGAGCAGCTCATCGTCTGGGGTTTGACCCCAGAACAGATAAGACAATTTCGCGCCCAACTCCCACGGAGTCAGCTGCACTACATCCGGCGAAGCAGTGGGCCGTCCCACCTCCACACGGTAGATGAACTCCACGTCTTGCAGCAGCACCTGAAGCGCGAGCCGCACCCCCACGTAGAAGTCCTGGCCGTCTGCAGCTTGCAGCCCCGAGAGCTGGGTGATCTCAGCTTCCGAAAGTGGCCGGTGCAATATCCGTCGACCCATGCGCTTCAGAAACTGGTTGAAGCATACCGCATCGGTTGCGGAACTCGGAACGCAGCCAACGACCCGCGCCTTGCCCTCTTCAGTTTGGAGCGCCTGAGTAGCGGCTGCGCCTGCCAGCTCATTCAGGCCTTCGATGAGCGCTGTTGAGGGAGACTGGAGGGTCGTCGCGTTGTCAAAGGGGGTGAACGAGTCCGGGGGCAGCAAGGCCAGCTGCGGCTTGATGTCGACGCCCAGTAGGTACTGAATGCTGCTGGCTAGCTCCGCGTGGGAGAGCCGCGCAATGTCCGTCGCGCCGAAGGCCTCCAGCGTCGCCACCTCAGGACGCACTTCAGGAACCACATTGCTGGATATCGGATTGGGCAACCCTGGTCCGGGCCCCGGCGCCCCAACCACGGGCAGATCGCCTTCGGAGCCGACTTCGGAGGAACAGGCCATCGCGCCGAAAGTCGCTGCGGCAAGTGCCACCTGGAGCACGCGAGACACAAAGGGGGCTAACATGATTATGGGGTAATGTTGTTAGACGTCGGCAGCAAACACCCGCGTCAAATATTCCCGTTAGATCTCCAGAACGACGGAAAGTTTTAGTGTGGTTATTGCCATCAAGGCCTCCGTTGGCCGAATGGGCGCCTCCCTGAGAATAGTGACTGCTAGAGGCTTCTGGGTCGGGACGCCGCCCCACGGGCGGAGAGGGTGGGGCTGGGCGCCGCTGTGATTTAAGGGCCGAAGGCAAACAGTACGAACGACGGCTTGCGGCGCACGCAGCTCCAGCTTGTCGCGAGCAGACCGAAGGTGGCCACGCACTCGCTGACGAGCTGCGACACGCCCGCGAGTGCGTCGCAGCCGTGAAGGCCGGCAGCTCGAACATGAAATGCGCGACGACTGCACCGAGGAAGGCTCCGGCTATTTGAGCCATAGCATACGAAGTGCGCCGGGGCGGCTGAGGTCTCTTTCGCCCCGATACGGTGCGGACCCTCCACCTTGGGGGCTGATAATACCCGAAGAGACCGAAAATGAGCGGCGCAGACTAGGCTCGCTCGTAGACTGGGCAGGAGTGGCCCTGTCTAGTCCCCTACTGAGCGCCTTCATGCCACGGAGGCACGTCCGGGTGGAACCGCTCCCAGGTCGCCCTGTTGAGATACAGGTGATGGCGGCCGCGTCGCTGGACGTGCTTCTGGCGCGGGACATCAGCGTCGGGGGAGTCGGCGTGAGCGTGTCCCATGGCTTCGAAGGGTCGGACTTGAACGCGACGCTTGAGCTGATTATCAAGCTGCCGGACCGAAAGGCCTTCATGGTGAAGGGGATCGTTCGGTACACCAACGCTAAGTTGTGCCTTTTCGGGATCGAGTTCTTGCAGCTCCCAGAGCGGGCAAAAGCGGACCTCACCGAATATGTCAGGCAAATGGTGGCGCTTGGTCGGTCTCGGCCCTCTTGACGGGCTGGAGCACCCGCAACGCGTGTCGACAGAACTTGCACCCGTCCTCTGCGGATTGACGGCGGCAACGCGCGTTTCTGGTGTCGTTACCGGCTCCCAGATGGTCGGAAATTTCTCCGCAGGTCGCAATGGCATCGGAATAGGGGATGAGGGCGTGCAGTTACCGTCTTGCCGTGCGTAGATGTCCGTCTACTACGTCCAGTAGTTTGGTGGGGGTACAACGTGACTGCAGCGAAACCAGGCCTCGGTGTGTCATGAGCAGTGGCGCAGGCACGAGGGGAGCCGACCAGGCGTACTACGGGCTTCCCACATTCTGCTATGAAGCTCGAGTGCGTCTCGGCGTAGCTGTCCTGCTCTCCTTGGCTGGTTGTGATGCCGTACTCGACGGGCTGCCGCAGCGCCCGATTCGAGAGCCTCTGATCCCCAGCGCGACCGTAGACGCCAGCGCGCCGGCGGCGAGCTCAAGCGCTCCGCCAGCGCCGGTTGTCGACGCGGCTGTCAAGCCGCCCCCGGTCAGGCCGCCCCCCGTCGGGCCGCCCCCCGTGCCAACCACACTTGTGGATGCCGGGGCCGTTGCGTTCACTCCAAGCCGAGGCTGCCTGCGGGCCACAGAGACACCCGCGTACTTGTTCTGTCTGCAGCAGCTGCTGCAGGACCAGGCGGTTCTGTCCTGCGAAGCCCTCGGGATGGAACTGGCGTCACTGGAGACGGCGGAGGAGGACCAGCTTGTTACAGGCGTTGCCACGCTGCTGCCCTCAACCTACTGGCTCAGCGGCAAGTTCGAAGCAGGCGGTTGGACCTGGCCCAACGGGGACGTGTTTTGGGTTCGTGCGCAGCCGGACTTGAGTTACAGCAACTGGATTCCGGGACAACCTGAGACGCAGATGGGGGATAACTGCTTGGTGCTTCGCACCGATGGTGCCCAGGGTTGGGCGGACGAGGTCTGTACAAGAACGTTCGGGTTTATCTGCGAACAGCCTGCGCCCTGACGTTCACCCCGTCGCTTGGCGCCGTGTACCGCGATGGGGGAATTTTGCCCCGCCGCGAATACTGCAGCTTTCACGTGGGTGGAGTCCGACATCCCGGGTGTGTTCACCTGCGCTCCGCAAGCTCACCCCGAGTCTACGCTACCGCGACGCCGCGTAGATTTCCAACTCGTCGCTCTGTTAGCATGCACAGCTGAGGTTGTGTTTCATGGCTAATAGAGTGCTGAGGTCTCCTGTGGTAGGTCTCGTTGTCGCTTGCTTTGCGGTGACCGCGGTGATGTGCCGCTCCAGCAAGGTTGACGAAAAACCTCCGATGGCGTCGGGGGGCGGCAATGGCGGCGACAGCCTGACGACCGGGGGGGCCGGGGGAACCGACGGACTCGGCGGAGCGAGCAACGGGGGTGGAACTGTAGCCGGGGTCGGTGGCACTCCTGGCACCGCTGGTGCAGGCGGGATGCCTAGCTCGGTGGGCGGCGATGGCGGCGATGGCGGCGATGGCGGCGAACCCGTGTTGCTCCCGAAAGACTATTGGCTCTACGTCGGTGGTCTGGTGTCAGGGATCCAGGGTTGGAAGTTCGATGCGATGTCTGGGGCTGTCACTGACGGACCTGGTGTGGGTTACGCCGACGGGATCATTCCTCCGCCCCCACCCGTCCCTCCACCAGTACCGCTTCCCTATGTCGAGCCCACCTTTCGACCCATGTACCTGGCGGCCCGTCCCGACGGCAGGAATCTGTATGCCAGCGATCAGGCTCCTTTGGGCCGACTTGCGGCGCTCTCGATTACGCCTGGGACGGGCGTCCTTGTCGCTCTTTCGCAGGTGCCGTCAGGAGGCGCGCAGAGTGTTCACACGGCCGTGCATCCAGGTGGCAATTGGGTATTTGTGGCCAACTACGATCTCCCAGGAAACCTTAAGGTCTTCCCCCTCCTGCCGAACGGCGCTCTGGGAACCCCGACGGACGATGAGATCACTGGCCCAGGCGCTCATCAATGTGCAATTTCCCCGGACGGGAAACACGTCTACCTGCCCACGCGGAGTCTCGCCTACATCGCCCAATACAGCTTTGACGATCAGACGGGTCAGCTGACACCGTTGGTTCCTGCCACTGTCGCCGCCGAAGACCCGCGCCACCTGGCGTTCAATCGAGACGGCACTCGCGCCTACCTCGTCAACGAAATGCAAATACCGCTTCTCGATGCGGGGGTCCCTCTCGCCGGTTCAGAGACCCGTGCGACCAACGTCGCTGTCTACAGCGTGGCCAACGGAAACCTGACCGAGATTCAAAAGGTCGTTCTTGACCCGGACGAGCGCGGTGGCGGAGCCATCAGAGTCTCACCGGACGGAAAATTCCTGTACGTCTCGGGGCGGTTCAGTCAAACGATTTACAGTCTCGCCATCGACCCCGTTGACGGCAAATTAGCCCCTGCAGGCGAGTTCAACGGTGACGGCTTGATCGACACCCCGCGCGACTTTATCATCGACCCCCTGGGTAACCATCTTCTCGTGGCGAGCGCAGACCTGTCTCAGCTCGTCATCTTGAAGATCGACAAGGCGACGGGGCAGCTGGCCACTACAGGCGCACCGATCCCCGCACCTCGGTATACCGGAGCAGTTTTGCTGGTCCCACAGACCGCCCCGTAGTTCCCTTCGAGCATGCGGTCGGGGCCCTAAAGGCCCCACTCCATGCGACGAAACTCGGTAGGAACCGCTCGGTGCGCCGTGTGCCGAGGCCCTCCGGAAAATATCGCTTGAGTGTACGTTCTGAGTGACCAAGAGTTCAGGACATGCGACTGGCGTTTCCTTTGACCCAAGCGTTCGTCCTAGGCGCGGTGTTTACCGGCTGCGGTGACGGTGACCCGGGTCCGGGCGTAGTCCCGGGTCCCAGCAGCACCACGACGGCGTCGGGTGGTGCTAACGCGGGACCTGAGGCGCCGCCAGTCGGCTCGGGCGGATCCGCGTCCGGCGGGGCAAGCTCGGGAGAAGCCGGAGCGCCCTCTCTGCCGCCGCCAGACAACAAACCTGTTCCCGAGCAGCCGACATCCGCCGCGCCGTCGTGGGAAAGCTTCTTTGCCGAAGGCCACCAGCCGGAGCTCCGTCTGACGATCTCGGAGGAAGCCGCGGCGGCGTTGGAGAACGAC
>JBDKJZ010000320.1:0-6843 GCA_039796375.1 Pseudomonadota bacterium | reverse complement strand
CGGTGCACCCAACGAACAAAGACGCGGGTGCTGCAGCTAAGCTCGAATCCGGCGATGACGGCCCGCGTACGGTGTCGATAGACAACGAATCCGGCGGCACACCGAATGAGGCTTCGTCGGGTTGTAGCTTCGCTCCGTCCCCCACGCATACTTCGGGCTCGTTGCTAATGCTCGCCGCGCTCGCAGTCGGCTCGCTGCGGCGGCGCTTCGCAAGGGTCAGTAGGGGCGACGTATGATCTTCTCGAGGCGTTTGCCGCCGCTGCTCGGCGCCTCAATCGTAGGCCTGCTCCTCCCGCTAGTCGCGCTTGAACACCAGGCGTCAGCTTGTTCTCCCCCGCCACCGGACTACGTCAGCCTGGCTAACCCGAACCCCGCGGATGGGGCTACGGGCGTGCCACTGAATGCGACCATTGGAGTTGAGCTCCTGAGTGACGGTCTGAGCCTCATTGAGCTCCCAACCCTGGTCGTGTGGGACGACGCCGGAACAGCGGTTCCTGGCGCGGGAACCAGTACACGGTCGAGGTCAGAATCAGACCGGCGTTCGAGCGCCCCGCCAACGCGCAGGGCGTCGAAGAGTTGCGGACGACGTTCACCACCGGCACCTCAGTGACTCCGTCCTCTCTCGATTTCGTAGGCGAGATGGAGGTCACGCTCGAACCTGCCGAGGAGCCCTACTACGACCCCAGCCTGTCCGGCGGTACCTGCTTTGGCCCCTCCTCTGGCACGGTCTCGAACACGACTGCGCAGCTGCGTCTCCCGGGGGTCACCGGGGGTGACGCCTCATACGGCTACAACCTGCAAATAGTGGTGACCGCCGATGTCCCCTTCAACTTCAACCAGGCGGCAGTAGCTAGTCCCTGTGCCTACACATGTGAGATCCCTTGTGCTCGTATTTCTGCTCGACGAAGCGCTAGCTGTGGGGCCGTCGAAGTGGTCGGGGCAGAGCCTGGCACCGTAGCGACCCTCCACAACCTGGGCAGCTCTAACCGGGAATACTCGCCTTGCTTCGCCGTACAAGCGACGGACTTTTCCGGGAACACAGCCATGGGCGAGCCCGTATGCCTGAAGGAAAAAGTCCCCCCCGTCGGACGTCCGGAGAGACAGGACGCGCCCACACCCCTCGGGAAGTTCCCCGGAGATGACACCGGGCACAGCGAAGCTGCGTCGGGTTGTCGCTTCGCTCCGTCAGCTACGCATACATCGGGCTGGCTACTGGCGCTCGTCGCGCTCGGGGTCGGCTCATTGCGGCGGCGCTCCGCAAAAACGCGCTGATCTCGCGCGAAGTGATCAGCGCCGAAGCAGTGCCGTTGGTGTACTTCCGGTTTTGAGTCGGTCGACCGCACTCTACCAGTCAAGCGCCCCTCTGCTGCCGCGGCCCCGGACGTAGTCTGGAACCCGCCTAAAACAAAGTTGCGCATTCCAAAGACCTGAGGGGTCGGGTGGGTACGAACACGATGGGGTGTTCGGTTCGAATCTGAATCCCGACGGAGACGGCTTGTCTGGGGCAGAAGGTGCCGTCACATGGCCCATGCTGCCCTAGCCTCCGGCGCTGCCGAGACACTAAATAAAAGAGGAACAGCTCAAACATGGCACGACTCAAAACCGCCCTTGTCGCCTTCGCGGCAGCATCTGTATTTTCCAGCGCTGCTTCGGCGGGCATTACTCGCTACAGCGAGGGAAAATTTGTCTGGAACAGCGTCACGATTGTGACCGAATCGGGGGCGCACCTACAAAGCATCGCGCCGGACGCGACGACAATGTACACCCACTACGTCACTGCGAGGGGGTACCATGGCGGCCGGGACAACGCGGCTAATCGCATTGAAGCCAAGAACCGCGCTAACGCCAAGGCAATTAGTTGTTTGCTCACTTTCTTCAGTTTTGCGACAACAGACGAGAGGTACCAGCCCAACTGCAATGTCGGCGGTGACGTGTGGGTCAATTCTGCGTACTCCCTAGACGCGAACTTCTCTGCTTTTGCCCAGGGCCGCTGGTGCTCGGCTGGCCGCCAAGCCGCCTCCGCGCGTGGAATCGCCGGACCAGTGTATCTGAATATCTCGGTGGGGCTCTGGGCCGACGCCGCCGGCACGGAGGCCGATAATCGGCAGGACGCCGGCTCTGTAAGCATGATTCCTTGTTTTTGAAGATGAAACAAAGCTGAGTCATTTCTCGGCGCGCGGGGGACCTAACCAGGTCCTCTGCGATTCTCTTGGTTCAGAGCGCAGTCAGCTTGAGTTTGCATCATGCCGAAGTGGGTTTTAGTTCTTAGCGGCCTCGTCGCAGTAGCCATCTTTTGGTTGTCGTATGTCGGCGCGGTGGCCCATCGTGTGCCCCTGGACCAGGCAGAGGTTACTCCTCCGCAGCTGCCACGCTTGGAGACTCGCCCCACTCTTTCGAACGAACGAGCGGCTAGGCTGGACGGGTTGCTTGAGGCTGCAGACGGAAGACCAACGCGGGGACGAGTCGTGGTCTACCTGCCCGCGGGCACCACGCAGGTCGCAACCGCCGATGCCGATTCAGGCGGTGCCTTCACGTTAGCGGAGCTGAACCCGGGTACCTATGAGATTTGGGCGTCCTCGGATACTGGCGAACAGGCCCACGACCGTTTGACGATAGTACCAGGCAGCACTCCGACCCTGAAGCTCCGGCTGAGCGCCATCGGCGCGCTGGTCACCGGCAACGTCGTGGACTCCGAAGGAGGTCCGGTGAATGGAGCGGCGATCCAGGTTAGCGGTGGCGCAGCGGGAATAGGAACGATCGTCGGCGCAGCTGAATCTGACGAAGCCGGGCGCTTCAAGGTGCGCTTGCCCGCGGGAAATTACTTCTTGACGGCGGCAATGGCCGGCTACGCTTCCAAGCGACAAGTGCTGCTCGTGGGAGCTGGAGGCGCTGAGGCACAGGTTGAGCTCACGGCAGCCGCCGCTGTTGCGGGGCAGGTGGTCGCTGCCGAAGGCACTAGCGCGCCGGGAGCGCAGGTCTTTCTCAGGCCCTCGGTCTCATCGGGCACGCGGGCCGAGCTCGTTGCGAATGCCGATGGACGGTTCAGCTTCGACGATGTTGAACCCGGCCGCTACTTCGTGTTTGCAGTGCTGGGCGGCCTGAGGAGCGATGAGCTTCAGCTCGACCTGGGTTGGGCTGAGCGCCGGCAGGCCATCTCGCTAGAGCTTCACGCCGGATTAAGCGTGGCAGGCGTGGTCCAGGCGCTCGATGGAGTACCCATATCAGGAGCACGAATCAAGTTTCAGCAATCACGCGGTTTGGAACTACTGGAACCCATCACGGTTGTTAGCGACGCCACCGGGCGCTTTCAACACAGTGGCCTATCCGCCCAAGCGATTACGCTGATCGTGTCACACGACCAGTACGGCACGTCAACAGTGGTGCTGGGACGTCTCGGGAGTGACCGAGAAGACGTCGCCATCACGTTGACCGCCAGCAGACTGCTGCGCGGCGAAGTCGTTGGCGCAGGTGGGCGGCCAGCGCCTGGCGCCCAGGTTTGGGCGACCTGTGATCAGATGCTCCCCGTTGGAGGCACGGCCTTTGCTGATGACACAGGTACTTACGCTGTTTCAGTTCACCCAGAAAGCACTCAGTGTTCTGTCTCCGCTCGGCACGTAGAGCTGGGGTTAGGCTCGGTAGAGGTCACGGTCGGGGGCGAAGAACGTGTCCGAATCGCACTCACCGAACCTCGATACGTCTCTGGTACGGTCGAAGACACAGCTGGTAATCCAGTAGGGTTCACCAAGGTCACCGCAATGCGCAACGGTCGCGGTCCCGCAGGCAACCATGCGTTCGCATTAGCCGACGCGGCTGGGAGGTTCAGGCTAGGCCCCTTGTTTTCAGGCGAAGTGGTGATTCAAGCACGCGGCGCTCAGGGCGCGGGCACTCCGCGAGGCGACAAACAGGTCTATGGCCAAGCGCGCGTAGCGCTTGAGACCCTACGTGACTCCGAAGGGGTGGTGGTGGTGCTGCCCGAGCGCAATCAAGCGCTCCACGGTCAAGTCACCGACAGCGCCGGGCAGCCAGTACCGTCGGCGCGAGTCGTGGCAGCTGTCGATTTCCTTGGCCAGGCCCAAGAGCTCGATGGCATTCCGACGACCACCGATCTGGATGGCAACTTTGTCTTCGAGCGCATGGCGACGGCTACCTATCAATTGTTCGTGGAGGCAGACGGCTACGCGCCAACGATCAAGGCCCCAGTGCAGCTGGGACCAGGGCAACCGAACCGGGCGGTCATTGAGCTAACCACGAATACACCGCAGTAGGCGCTGATAGCGTGGCACAGATCGGCACAGCGTCGGACTTGCTGTCGCAGCTGATGTCCGGGGCGCCAGTGGGCCAAGCTGTGCCAAGGCCCGACACATGCGGCGCGGAACGTGGTGGCATAGGGCATGCGAATGCGCGTGGGTATGACCTTCTCGCACCGTTTGCCATCCCTCCTCGGCGCCTCAATCGTAGGCCTGCTCCTCCCGGTCGTCGCGCTTGAACACGAGGCGTCAGCTTGCTCGCCCCCTGACCCGGTCCACGCCTACGTCAGCGTGGCTAACCCGTACCCCGCGGATGGCGCTACTGGCGTTCCGCTGAATACGGCCATCGGGGTTGAGCTCCTGAGTGAACGTTTTTTTGAGGAGACCTGGACTCTGTTCGTGAAGGACCACGCCACCGGTCAAGCGGTTCCTGGCGAGATCGACATGGTATTTGTTGGCCGATTACTCTCGCCAGAAACCGCCTTTCCGGTCCTGCTGCGCTTTTCACCGAACGAGTCACTTGCACCCAATCACCGGTACACGGTCGAGGTCAAAGTAACGCCTAAGGTCGAGCGCCCCGCCAACGCCCTAGGCGTCGAAGAGTTGCTCACGACGTTCACCACTGGCCCATCTGCGACTCCGGCTCTTGAATTCATCGGCAAAATGAAGGTCGCGCTCGAACCTGCCGAGGAGCCCTCCTACGAGCCCGGCCGATGCGACGACGGCCAATGCTTTTGCGACCCCCCTACCATAACCGGCACCGTGTCGAACACGACTGCGCGGCTGAGTCTCCCGAGGGTCGCCGGGGGTGACGCCTCATACGGCTACAACCTACGCATCGTGGTGACCGCCGATCGCCCCTACAACTTCAACCCGATCACCAAGGAGGCAGTCGCTCTTCCCTTTGGCGACGTCATCGAATTGGTCGGATCAGAGCCTGGCACCGCATCGACCATCCGCGGTCTGGGCAGGTCCGACGGCGAATATTCGCCTTGCTTCGCCCTGCAGGCGACGGACTTCTTCGGAAACACGGCCGTCGGCGAGCCCGTATGCCTAAAGGAAAAAGTCCCACCCATCGGACTTCCGGACGCCCAGGACGCGGGGGCACCCGACGGAATGATGCCTGCTCCGCTCGAGTCCGACGATGACGGCCCCCGTACGGTGTCGACAGACGACGAACCCAGCGAAGCTTCGTCGGGTTGTAGCTTCACTGCGTCAGCTACGGATATGTCGGGCTCGTTCTTGGTGCTCGTCGCGCTCGGGGTCGGAGCGCTACGGCGGCGCTCCGCAAGAGTCAGCTGAGCTCGTGATCGCGGGGGCGAGATGAGCCGCGCCGAAATGGTTCCGTTCGTGTACGCTCAGCTCTAGGTTCGCTGCGCGCTCCGTGCCCCCCATGACCCCCGATCTCAAACTGAATCTTCCAAGCGATACTCCGGAACAAAGTATCCCGCGCTTTGACGCGGCGGGTCGCGAACGCCCTGCGTTCTTGCTCGGGTTCCCCGCCGATTCGGAGCTCGATACGCTCGTGGCCGCTTATGAGCGCGGCGACTTTCTGTTCGTCCGTGAGAACGCCGCGCGCGTGATCAACGACGCCACGAACGAGCACGTCAAACGCGCCGCAAACGAGCTGCGACGCCGCATCGACCCCGATCCGCTCGTGGTGACCATGCTCTCGCTGGCGGGCGCGCTGTTACTATTTCTGATCGTGTGGGCGTACCAGGGCGCCCAGTAAGGCGAGGACAACCCCTAGCGCGGGACCCCTGAGTCCCCCAGCTGTAGTACCAAACGAATATCTCTCGTTTTCAAGGTATTACACTCCTCCAGGGTTTCGTCCTCGACTAGTACCGCACTGAGCGTTTTTTCGAAGGGGGCGTGCCCGGCGGCTTGAACTTCGAGTTGCGCGGCGCCGTCGGTCCAAAGCTCGCAATGAATTGCGGCGACGCCCCGGTCAGTGCCCGCGTCCTTGGCCGACAGTGCGGCCCCCCTAGTGGAGTCTCCATCGCAGGAGACGTGAGGCAACTTGCCCACGCTCGGGTGAGCCGGGACACAACAGACGGTCTTGTTAGAGCGGTTGCCCCTCTCAACCGAGTAACGCTCAACGCCTGCCCCGCCGAAGGTCACTGCGAGCTCAGTCTCCGGCGGAAGCTCGCCCGTCGGCCCAGTCAGCTCAACGCGAAAAGCTGCGACATCGCGAGGGCAAGGGTTCCCCTCATTGGGCTGCGGTGAACAGCTGAGCACCGATAGGCAACCCACCGCCACCCGGACGACGCTTCTGGCTAGTGCAGACAGGTTTCTCACAAGGGTGCGCTCACGGACGTCACACTGTCGCCCGGACATAGAGCGACCTTCAAGCGTTGACCACCCGCGGAGCAGTAAATCACGCGCTTCCGGTGCCGAACGTTCCACCCGCACGCCAATGCGCCAAAACAGATGCGCCCCCGAAACCGAAGTCTCGAGGGCGCTCTGTTTGTGGGCCACGCTTCCTGAAGAAAGCGGAGCTCAGCGGATTGGCTTAGAAACCGCCGTGGCCGCCGTGGCCGCCGCCTGCCGGAGCAGTGTCGCCCGCGTCCTTGGGCTTGTCAGCGATCAGCGCCTC
>JBDKJZ010000319.1:0-6845 GCA_039796375.1 Pseudomonadota bacterium | reverse complement strand
TGAGGGGTCGGCGCTCCACCCCGTCCGGTGATTGTCGTGGAGCAAGGCGAGGTCGTGGGGGGGGGGGGGGGGGGCGCCCCCCCCCCCAATCAGACGTTCTCAACTGAATGGGTTCAGCTGTTGACGCGAACCCAGGTTGCAAAGGAAAGGCCTACTACTATGACCAGAACCCTGATCTCAATTAGTCTCATATCATTTTGTATGGCGGCATGCGCGGGCGCCGATGAACCAGCGCTTCCGGGTAACACGTTGAAGGATGAAAGCGCATCGCAGGATAGCGCCGGTGCACCGGTGCAGCTTCCGGAGGCTACGGGTACAGAGCTGTTTTCCGTTACGCGGGACAATGGCGCAGTGCTTAGATTTGGCAAATCGGCTGACGGTAGCCCGCTCATGGCGATGACCGCCCCAGCCGGTGTCGACGTTTCTGCAGAAATGGACGCGATTTCGCAGACGCGGCCCAGCCTAGTCCTAGCTGGTCTGGACATCCCTGTTCCCCGCGAACTCCTGGACTATGAGGGGCGCGTTGATTGGACAGGAATACAATATTCGCCCGATTACTCCCCGACGAAGGAAGTACATGAGCACTCTCTCCCCGGTAGCCGGTTGCAGACTCACGGCAATAGTTGGTGGGTTCAGAACCACTGCGGCGCAGTGGCCCAAATGACAAACATCTTGTGCATAACGTATACTCAGGCGGATTCTCTGCGGAGTGGTGCGTTCTACAAGACCGTTAGATTCCCAGCTCATCCAACGTACCTCACCAAGGCGTACAACGATCACATGGGCACCATATTCTGGGCACCAGCTGGCCTTTTCTTGGGTCCCAACATATGGGGCTGGCAATGGCGGAACAACAATGCGTTTGAAACAACCTTGATGGGATGGGATGGGGTGAAGGCCGTTAATCTGGTCAATTCTCAGGTCGTACGGCATTCGGTGTACAAATCGAACTAGGGCTCCGGTGAGCGCAAGAAGAGAAGAGCCCAGTCCGCACCCGCTCTTCCTTCTGAGCAGCGCACAAAGGCACGCGTCGGAGGGTCCGACGATTGAAGGAGGACCTCCGCTTGCGGCCGTTGAAAAGGCCACGAGTTACATAGCCCGCGCTCACGTGAGTAGGCACTAATCAGCTGCTCCCGTGCCGGCGCTCCGTGGCCCGCGTCTGGTGAGCAGGCCTAAACAGCTGCTCCTTGCCCGAGCCTCCGCCCCGAGCGTGGCCCTTGGGCCTAATCACTCTGGGGCCCGCGCTGGAAAAGTCGACGCGACCGGCGTAGATCGGGCCCGCGATGACCAGCAACACCCTCTCTCCCATTTATTACACGTTCACCGACGAGGCTCCGGCGCTCGCGACCTACTCGTTCCTGCCCATCGTGCAGGCCTTCGCAAGCGCTTGCGGGGTAGCGGTTGAATCCCGTGATATCTCGCTTGCCGGGCGTATTCTTGCTGCGTTTTCAGAGTACTTGAAGCCTGAGCAGCGTATCGGTGATGACTTAGCGTTCTTGGGTGAGCTCGCCACCAAACCCGACGCCAACATCATCAAGCTCCCGAACGTCAGCGCGTCGGTGCCCCAATTGAAAGCCGCCATCAAGGAGCTTCAAGCGAAGGGTTACGCGCTTCCGGATTATCCCGATGAAGCGGGCACTCCTGAGCTGAAGAAGATTCAGTCCGCTTACGCCAAGATCCAGGGGAGCGCCGTCAACCCGGTGCTGCGTGAAGGGAACTCGGACCGCCGCGCACCCAAAGCGGTCAAAGAGAACGCCAAGAAGAACCCGCACTCAATGGGCAAGTGGTCTGCAGCGTCGAAGACCCGAGTCGCGACGATGAACCAGGGCGACTTTTGCGCCAATGAGCTTTCGCTGACCTTTGCGCAGCCCGACACGCTGAAGATCGAGCTCGTCGCCAACGACGGCACGACCACAGTATTGAAGGACAACATCAAGGTCCTCAAGGGTGAGATCGTTGATGGCACGACGCTAAGCGTCAAACAACTGAAGGGTTTTCTCGCTGAGCAGATCCAAGTCGCCAAGAAAGAGGGGGTGCTCTTCTCGCTGCATTTGAAGGCGACGATGATGAAGGTCTCGGACCCGATCATTTTCGGCCACGCGGTGAAGGTGTTCTTCGCGAACGTCTTTGAGAAATACGGCACCGTGCTTGAGCAAGCCGGCGCGAACCCCAACAACGGCTTCGGGAGCGTGCTGTCCGCACTCGAGGGCCTGCCGGCGGACACCCGGGCTGAAATCGAGCGGGAGATCGCAGCCGCCTACGCGAACGGTCCGTCCGTAGCGATGGTCGATTCGGAGCGCGGGATCACTAACCTGCACGTGCCCAGCGACGTGATCGTCGACGCGTCGATGCCGGCGATGATTCGTAGCTCAGGCCAGATGTGGAACAAGCAGGGCAAGCTTGAAGACACGTTGGCGGTCATCCCCGACCACTGCTACGCAGCTGTCTATCAGGAAACGATCGACTTCTGCATTGCGAACGGCGCTTTCAACCCAAGCACGATGGGCAGCGTCCCGAACGTCGGCCTGATGGCGCAGAAAGCTGAAGAGTACGGCTCTCACGACAAGACGTTCGAAATAGCGAAGTCCGGAACCGTGCGGGTGCTGAACGCGAACGGCGACGTGCTGATGAAGCACGAGGTTGAGGCGGGTGACCTTTGGCGTATGTGCCAGGTTAAAGACGCGCCGATTCAAGATTGGGTGAAGTTAGCTGTCACACGCGCGAGAGCTAGTAAAACCCCAGCGGTGTTCTGGCTTGACGAGGCGCGGGCCCACGACGCTCAGCTGATTCAAAAAGTCCGGACCTACCTCAAGGACTACGACACGAGCGGGCTCGATATTCAAATCATGTCCCCGGCCGCCGCTACGAAGCTCAGCCTGCAGCGCATTAAGGACGGCAAAGACACCATCAGCGTCACCGGCAACGTGTTGCGTGACTACCTGACGGACTTGTTTCCAATTCTGGAGCTCGGGACCAGCGCGAAGATGTTGTCCATCGTTCCGTTGATGAACGGGGGTGGCTTGTTCGAGACTGGCGCTGGCGGGTCGGCGCCCAAACACGTGCAGCAGCTGAACCAAGAGAACTACCTGCGCTGGGATTCGCTGGGTGAGTTCTTGGCGCTCGCGGTTTCGTTTGAACACTACGCGACCGTCACTGGGAACAAGGGCGCGAAGCTGCTCGCTGATACCCTAGACCTGGCGACCGGCAAGCTGCTCGACGAGAACAAGTCGCCCGCAAGGCAAGTCGGCGAGCTGGATAACCGCGGTAGTCACTTCTACCTCGCGCTGTATTGGGCGCAGGCGCTGGCCGCGCAGACGACCGACGTTGCGATGGCGCAGCGGTTTGCGCCTTTGGCCAAGGCGCTCAGCGAAGGCGAAGTCACGATCGTCTCTGAGCTGGCAGCGGCGCAGGGTAAAGCTGCGGACGTTGGCGGATACTACTCGCCGGATCCGAAGCTCGCGGCAGCGGTGATGCGTCCAAGCGCGACGTTCAATGCCGCGCTTGGGCAGCTGTAGACTTGTGCGCCCGCATGAATGAGGAAGGCGTCAAAGCGGGCGACCCACGTCGATCCGCAAGCTGACCGGGGGAGCTGGCGCTCCGGAACGCCAAGCTCCTGGTTCAGCGTTCGCGGCTTAAGCGCTCCAACTCAGCCCGCAGCGCGTCGCGCTCCGCCTCTGCGGCCTCGCGCCGCTGCTGTTCTTCTTCGCGACGCCGCTGTTCTTCTTCAAGCGCCTCCTCCAAAGCGGTGGCCCGCTGCGAAGCGTCGTCAACGAGGGCAGTCAGTTTAACTAGCAGCTCACCGGCGTCCAGTAGTTGCGCGTCTCCCGTGGAAAAGCGCAAGTGGCCTCCCTCCACGGATAGATCCAGGCCCAGAACATGGGACGCGTAGCGACCCCCTTGCGGCACGACCCGCTCATAACTCGCCCCCTGCCCTAGGCGAAAGGCGTGCAACGTGAGCCGTGAACGATCGAACACGAAATACTCCTGGATTCGAAGCGCCGCGTAGCGCTCCACGTTGTCCTTCAAGTCCTTTCGGCGCCGGCCCGACACGATCACTTCAACCGCGAAGTCCAGCCCGCGCCCCTCACGACTCACAATCCAGCTATCGCGCGGGTGAGGATCCACGTCCAATACCGCTATCACATCGGGCGAAAACATCCGCTGGCCGGGGTAGTAGACCGGCAAATTGCCGCTCACGTAGACGCCCTTCCCGCGCTCACGAAACCAACGTGACAGTGTTTCTCGCGCTTTGGTGTACGCCTCATAGTGGAGATCACCCTCGGGCGGGTTGGCCTCAGTCGGAGGGAACTCACTTGGGAGCGTAGCCACCACTTCCGCGCGCTGCTCTGGAGTCATACGATCCCAGACCTCCTGCGGGGGAGCGCGCGGGTCATCCAGATTGAGCTCCCAGAGCGGTGAGGCTTCAGACATCGACGTGCTGCCATTGTAGCGAACGTAGTCGGAGAAGGCTCAGGCTTTTCGCTTGGGGCCCGCCAGCTCGACGCGTAGTGCGGGAAGCGACGCCCAGCAACGCCCCGCGATTCGACCCTAAAACCCAGCCCTACCCAGATAAAAAAAGGTCCGGCGTGTTGGACGCCGGACCTTTCGTTCCACGATCAGTCGGCCTTCGCCGGATCGGTCTCACCCTTGAGCTTTAGCTATTGTCGGCGGGTTTGATCGTCCCCGCGGGTGGGGGACCTGCGTAACCCGTGACCGACTCCATATACTGGCGCGCAGTGAACTCGAAGCCTGCCTCAGCGGCGATTTGGACGAGCGCCTCGGCGGCTTCGTCCTTGTTGGTGGCTTTCACGCTGCGCATCTTTAGGCGCAAACTTTCATCAGTTTGAACCTGCTTGAAGAACGCTTGGATGATTGGGTTCGACATAACTTAGCCTTATTGGGTACGGGCGCTCACTCGGCGGGGTGGGGCTGCTCGTCAGCGTGCATGTGGAGCGGCAACAACTTGACCGCGACGTAGATCAATCCGAGCGGTAGGAGCATGATGGCACCGGCCGTCAAGAGCCCCTCTTTGCCGAGGATGTGAACCGGGTAGTCGACGAAGCCGCGGTAGCTCTTGCTAAAGAGCTGCCCGCCGACCACGACGTTCCAGCGCATCGCGAGCACCTGGATCAGGATGAGTATGGAGCCAAGGCTCGCGATGAGGCCAGTGAGCCTCGCGCCCGTTGCTTGGCGCATCGCCCAGGGCAGCAAGGCCAGCGGTACTAGCGAACCGATGATGAGCTGCAACCAGTGATGGGAGAAGTGGATCTTCTCCTCCATCAGACGGCTGAGAATCGGCCAGGTGGAGCTGGCTTCATATGCCTTGTGCCAAACCTGGAGCTGTTCGATCGCGAGGGTCACGAACAAGAACCCCCAGAGGTACTTAACCAGCGTCTGGATTGTGGCGAGGTTCGCGCTCTTGCCGCGGCGCCAGGAAATGAACTGGTACAGCAGGATTTGGGCGGCGATGCCCGAAACTACGGCGGACAACAAGAAGATGACTGGCGTCAGGGCGGTAGACCACCACGGGTTGGTCTTCACTGCGCCAAAGAGGAAACCCACGTAGCCGTGAAGTAAGCACGCCGCGGGGATGCCGACGAACGACAAGACGCTGATGACCGTGTGGTCGATTCGGCGAGAACCCTCGGTCACCTCAGTCACTCCCAAGGTGAGCACCTTGTAGATTGCGCCCTGAAGCCCGGGACGCGTTGAGCGCTCGATGATCACCTCTCGGTAGACGAACCAGAGCTCGACGAAGAGCAGCAAAAGGTACGTGTTGTAGATCAGCCCGAACATGAACATCGCCGAGGTTGGGCTCGGGGTCACGAAGATGAGGTACGAGTTCTCGGGGTGATGCAGGTGCACCTGCAGCGGTATAGCGGCGCAGCAGCAAAACGCAGTGGCGGCCACCAAGGACAGCTTCGCTAGGGGCTGCAGCTCCTTAATGCCGAACACGTGGTACAGGGCGGACACGACGAACGCGCCCGCGACCAGACCCGTGATGTACGGGTAAATCACGATCATGATGCTCCACACGGGGTGGGCATCGTTCGGGAAAATGAAACCTTCCATCAGATTACGTCTCCGGGCAGGTTGAGGTACTTGAGGACCGGGTGCGCACCCAGGTGCTCTTTCAAGACGCTCGTGGGCAAGGTTGAGATTCGTTTGCTGATTTCGCTCTCAGGATCATCAAGACGCCCAAAGAGGCGGGAGCCCGTGGGGCAAGCTTCTACGCAGGCGGGGTTTTCGCCCTTGGTGGTCCGGTGATAACACCAGTCACATTTGTCGGCATAGCCGGTGTCGGGGTTCATGAAGCGGATGCCATACGGACAGGCCTGCACGCAGTAGCCGCAGCCGATGCAGTGCTGCGGATCGACCAGCTCGACGCCCTCAGGGGACTTGAGTGAGGCGTGCGTCGGGCACACCTGGTGACAGGGAGCGTCTTTGCACTGGTTGCACAGCTTCGGAACGAAGTAGGACTTGGCGACTAGCTTGGGATCGACGCTACCCTTGTCGTCGCCGTAGCCAATCTCGGGAACGGGTTCGACTTTGATCGTGCCGTCTTTGAAGTGAATGTAGCGTTCGACCCAGGTCCGCGACACCTGCGCTGGGACCTTGTTTTCAGTGCGGCACGCCGTCAGGCACTTGCCCGTGCCGACGCACTTGTTAACGTCTATCAGAAAGCCGAAGATGGGGCCCGTATGGGGCTGCGTCTTCGGTTCTTCGCTGCAGCCGAGGACGGTGAGCGTCATTGAGCCGAGCGCAAACGTGGCGGCGTTCTTCAAGAACTCGCGGCGAGCGCCGCGTCCGTCTACGTGTCCGCTTTCGGCGAGCGCGGCGATAGC
>JBDKJZ010000318.1:0-6854 GCA_039796375.1 Pseudomonadota bacterium | reverse complement strand
TTCGCGAGCGCCTCGATCCATTCGACCGACGCCGCGTTGTACATCGACACTCGGATCCCGCCGACGGAGCGGTGTCCCTTAAGGCCCACCATACCCTGCTTGCTCGCAGCCGCGACAAACTCAGCTTCTTTCTCCTCGGTCGGCAGATTGAACACGACGTTCATCACGCTGCGACTACCCGCCTCGATGGGGCACGTGTAGAAGTCGCTTCGCCCGTCGATCGCGCCGTACAAGATCTCGGCCTTCTTACGGTTCTGAGCTTCCATCGCGCTCAGACCGCCAGCAGCTTTCACTTCGGCAAGGACGTTGCGCAGCATGTAGATGGAGAAACACGGCGGCGTATTGTAGAGCGAGTTCTCCGCCGCGTGGGTCGAGTAGCGGAAGATCACGGGGATATCTTTTCGCCCTTGGTCCATCCAAGACCTCTTGATGATGACCACCGTGAGACCGCTCGGTCCCAGATTCTTTTGCGCGCCGGCGTAGATGAGCGCGAACTTCGAGACGTCGATTGGACGCCACATGAGATCGCTCGACATGTCCGCGACCAAAGGCACGCTGCCGACGTCCGGGAACTTGTCGTACTGGCTACCAGCAATTGTGTTGTTGCTGGTGATATGGACATAGGCGGCGTCCTTGTCCAAATCGAGATCGCCTTGCGCCGGGATATGGCGATAGTGACCGTCGCGTGCAGCATCAGCCGCAACTCGCGCTTTGCCGATGGTCTTGGCTTCTTGAAACGCTTTCTTCGACCACGCTCCCGTCAGGACGTAGTCGGCGCTCTTGTCGGGCGGCAGAAAATTCATCGGGACCGTGGCGAACATTTGGCTCGCCCCACCCTGCAGAAACAGGACTTGGTGGGTGTCGGGGACCCCCAGCAGCTCGGTCACGAGGGCGATCGCCTCGTTGTGGATAGCCTCGTACACCTTACCGCGATGGCTGTGCTCGAGGATGCTCATGCCGCTTCCGGCGATGTCCAGCAGCTCGCTGTGAGCTCGCTCGATCGCGGCCAGGGGAAGCGCTGCGGGACCTGCATTGAAGTTCATTACGCGAGCCATGCTATTTCTCCACTTGAGGTAGGTTGCCCGGTTCGGGTAGTGGGTTAGGGCCTTTTGGTCAAGGCCCGGCTCGTCGCGCCCACAGCCGGTTCGGCCTGGAGCGGAAGTGACGGTAATCCGAAGTGATTCCTAGACCCGTGGGAGCCGCTGCAAGGCAGTCCGTTCGCGCCCGGAAGCCCCGCACAGACGGCTCACCGGCCAGCACCGTCAACGCCGAGAGAGCGCGCGATGGCCAATGTCCGAGCGGTACTGCATCCCGTCAAAACGGATCTGTTCGCAGGCCGAATAGGCGCGGTCCCGAGCCAACGCGAGACTCTCGGCGACAGACGTTACGCCCAGCACTCGGCCACCCGAGACGCGGAGCACGCCTTCCTGGATTTCAGTGCCAGCGTGGTAGACGTGGGTGTCATCCGACTTCCGTCGCTCGAGTCCCGTGATGGGCGCGCCTTTTTGAGGTGCCGCCGGATAACCCGCCGCAGCCAGGATGACGCACAAGCCATGCGCATTTCGGACGGACACGCTCGCTGCGTTTAGGGCGCCACCCGCCGCCGAATGGAGCAGCTCCGCCAAGTCTCCGTCGAGCAGGTTCATCAGTACCTGGGTCTCCGGATCCCCAAAACGCACGTTGATTTCGAGCAGCATCGGGCCGCGATCCGGGGTGAGCATCAGACCCGCGAAGAGGGTCCCGATGAAGGGATGTCCCTCGGTCGCCATCGCGCGCACCAAAGGCTCGAGCATGCGCTGCAGGACTTCCTGCGCCAGCGCAGGAGTGTAGACGGGAGCGGGACCGTAGGTACCCATGCCTCCGGTGTTCGGCCCCGTGTCCCCATCGCCAATGCGCTTGTGGTCCTGCACGGCTGGCAACACCAACAGCCGTTCGCCGTCGCTCACCGCGTGCACCGAGACCTCTTCGCCCTGAAGCCGTTCCTCCAAGACGACGGTGCGCCCAGCATCTCCGAATGCTTCCCCTGACAACATGAGCCGCGCCTCTCGCGCCGCTTCCTCGTGACTGTCGGCCACGATCACGCCCTTGCCTGCGCAAAGCCCGTCCGCCTTGACCACCGGTGGCGATTCGAATTGAGCCAGAGCAGCGCTCAGCTCGCCTGTGCTGCGCACCGTGACGTGGCGAGCAGTAGGGATCGAATACCGTTGGCAAATCTCTTTCATGAAGGCCTTTGATCCCTCAAGTTGCGCTGCCGCACCGCTAGGTCCGTAGACCCTAAGCCCGAGCGCGCGCAACGCGTCCGCCAGGCCTGCACAGAGCGGAACCTCGGGTCCGATGACCACAAGATCTGGCGTGAGCTGCCGAGCAAGCTCGAGCGGATCCGCGTCCTGCAGCTCAACGCCCGACTCCGCCATCCCCGGATTGCCCGGGCATGCGACGACCCTGCGGACCGAGGCTGAGCGAAGTAGCCGTTCGCTCAGTGCGTGCTCACGCCCTCCAGCGCCTATGACCAATATCGTGCGACCTGTCTGCGCGCTCATGGCGGGTGCGAGTAGCACGTTCACGCGCGAAGCTCCACGAGCATCGGTACGCGACGCTTTGGACGCGCCGATTCAGTCTGGCATCGGCAGCGCCGGAAACCCAGCACGCTTCGGCCTTGCCAAAGCGCGTCGAACGAGTCGGTCGCACAGGCTTGAAAACCCGATCCCTGCAGCTGCCGCCGCCTCGGGGAACAAGCTCGTGGCGGTCATCCCCGGTAACGTGTTCACCTCCAGCAATACAGGACCCGCGGCGCTAAGAACGAAATCCACGCGACTGAGGTCCCGGGCGCCCACCGCCAAATGCGCCGCGACGGCGAGTGTCCGCACCCACTCATAGCTGGCCTCTGGAAGCTGCGCAGGACACTCGTGCAGGCTTCCACCCGCCTTGTACTTAGACTCGAAGTCGTACCAGCCCGCCGCCTGGGGAAGTATGCGAGTCGGGGGCAACGCGGTTGGCTCCGGCTCCTCCAGCACGGCGCAAGTCAGCTCATCCCCCTCTAGCAGCGGCTCGATCAACGCGTCATCAAAGGGTAACACTAGCCCAAGCGCCGCATGGATATCGCGCGCAGACGCCCCGCGCAACAAGTGCACACCAATCGCGGAGCCTCCTGACGCGGGCTTCAACACCACATTGGTTCCCAGAGTGCTTAACACCTCTCTCACCAGCAGGTCGAGCTGAGACGAGCCAACTTTATGTTCACGCCCCACCACTCGCTCCTCAGCAACAGGTAGCCCAGCCGCGCGAAAAAAAGCCTTCGCGCTTGGCTTGTGGGCAGCAATGGCGCTGGCACGGACGTCGGACCCCACGTAGGGCACGCCCAAAATTTCGAGGAGCCCCTGTAGACAGCCGTCTTCACCTAGCGCTCCGTGAGCGATCGGGAACGCCACATCGACGCCCACGAGTCGCCCAGGCAGGTCGGCGTCTAGCTCCAAGATCTGCGCGCCCCAACCTCCCTCGCTCAGAGCGGCGGCGACCCCCTCCGCCGATTTCCAACTCACCGACGCCTCACTGGACGAGCCCCCAGCGATCACCGCGACCTGCATCCGTTTTGCCATGTTCGTTCTGTTGCTTCCTGTTCGAGCCGGCTCTAGGAGGACTTCCACGCTGCTGCCCGCCATCCCGGGCGAAAGCCTTGACCTTTCGCCATTTACGTGGCTTCAAACGATTGTGCAACGGGTCTCACTGCTGTTCCGCGGACTGTGCGCAGTCGGCATTCTCGCCCTCGCCGGCTCACTCTTCCACGCGGCCGCGGCCCCGGCGGAGCCGCCTGCTCTGCCCCGCTCGCAGGTGGAGGCGTACCTCAAGAAGGTCGCCGTGCTCTCGTCCGAGAAGCAAGCGTTAGTGGAAGTCGCGACCGCGCGCGCGAAGACGGCACTAAAGAAGGCCGGGCAAGCCTCCCGCGGGGCCGAGGAGGCATCGGGCGCGGACAGTCCGGCCTCCAGTCACGAGGCGTCGGCGCTGGAGTGGGTGCTAACCGCCGAGGACACCTGGCGCGCCGCCGAACAGGAGGCAGAAGCCACAGCACTCGAGGACACACTTCAAGCAGCCAGAGCTGAACTCTCTCGTGCGCGCGCGCTACTGGAGGAAACTCAAGCCCGCAAAGGTCGCCTCGAAGCTGTGGTGAAACATGAAGAGTCCCTAGGCCGTGGGGGAGCTGAAGCACGATGAGCGCGCGCTCGCACTCACCGGTCCCGCCTCCATACATGGGAGGTTGGGCTCTCCCGTACTTCGGGCTGGCACTTCTGTTTCTCGCCAGCTGCGTGCAGCTACCCCGTCCCAGGGCACTCGATGCCGCCGACGCTGCGTCTAGAAGTCGCCCGATAGTCGACGCCGCTGAACGCGTTCCTCAGGCGTTTGCTCGTGCCGAAAAGCTGCGGCAACAAGCGCAAGACGCGTATGACGGCGAGCACCTGAGCCGAGCCGAGGCCCTCGCGGAGCAGGCCTTGGCCGCCTACCAGCGGGCGACAGCGCAGGCTCGCCTGCTTCAAGCGATGGAGCGCCGGGTGCTGGCTCAGAAAGAACTCGATGAGACGCGCGAGCGACTGGCGTCGCTGGGAGAACAACAGTCGGCCTTGGTCGCTGAGGTCAACGGGCTTGAGCTACGTCTGAAGGTGATCCGCGACGCCCTACCGATAGAGCCGCTTGAGTCCGCAGACCCCAAGCGCCAAGCAGCCCGTAGAACGGCGGCGCTCGCTCTGCTCGAGACCTCACGCCTGCTGTGCGCCTCCGCCGAACTACTCAGCCCAGAGAACCCGGCCACCAAAAAACTGACCTCAGAGTTGGACGCGCTAGCCGAAAAGCTCGCTTCTCCCGGAACGCCTGCTGCGATCGATCAGGCGCTTGCCCTGCGCACCGCCTGCCTTCAGGCATTGACTGCCGTGCGCCGCCCCACCTATCAGAATGCTCCAGCCGAAGACTCAGCAGATGTCCTCCTATCTCAGGTGGGTCCCGCTTTGCCCGAGAGCGCCCCGTACCGCGACGATCGCGGCGTCGTGATCCCCTTCAGAGACTTTTTCACCGGCAGCGCTCTCAGCGCCGCAGGTACCGGGAGACTTGGACAGCTAGTCGCCATCGCAAGCGCCCACCCGGCTTTTCCCCTTCTGGTCGTGTTGCACAGCGCGCGCGCGAATCCGGCGCAGAACGCTGAGCGCGGCGCGGCGCTCAAGGCCGCCCTACAAAAAGCCGGTTTGGGCGGTGCCTCCGTTCACATCGCCGACGCGCGGCTGCCGGTCGGGGTCGAGGGGATTAAGGGCGCGAAATCACAAGACGAACGAGTGGAATTCGTGTTTGTCGCTCGCTGACAGGCTCGACGCCTTCCTGACAACCAGACTGGAAAGGCTGGTCCTGCCGATTTGTAGGTAGCAGCCGTCTGACTTCGAGCCCTTTACCAGCGCTCAGACCGGGCGACACTAAGGAGGATTCCACAAACTCATCGCCCCAGGTAAACACGTGGCAAGAGATCCCCAGCTCGGTGAAGAGATCCTTTGGCGTGGCCGCCCACACGTGGTGCGCACCCCAACGGTGTTTCGCGTCGGGGCCGTCGTCTGGTTTTGCATCGCAGCCACCTCGACCTGTTTTGGGGTCGCAGCCTCCCTGGCGCTCGGGATCTCGCCCACGGCTCAGCTACTCTTCGCCTTCTGGACCGCGACGCTCGGCGTCGCTTTCTTGCACGGGCCCCGTTTGTGGCTCGCGAAAGTGGAGTACCTGATCACCGAAGGCCACGTGATTTCGCGTCGTGGGCCGTTCCGACGCGTTATCTCGCGCGCCGGAATCAGCTACGCCCGCATCTACTGGCAGCCAGATAACCCCGATGTCGGCGACATCGAGCTTGTGCGCGCCGTGCCCACAGGGGCAATGCGCCGCCGCCTACTCCTGCGCCTCTCAGGCCTCGCTGCCCCGGATAAGGTGTGGGCTATCGTGCGAGGCTCGTCGTCCCACAGCGAGAGCAACGCGGGAAAGCGCTGCATGTCGCAGCGCTTGGATGATGGCGAAAGGGTCTTGTGGTCGGCCCGCCCCAGACGCAGCTGGCGCCGCTACGTTCCGAACAGTCGACGCCGGCTCCTGACGGCCCTCGCGGCAGTGACGCTGGTCACGGCAGCGGTTGGGCTAGCGATTCGCATAGGCAACGTCTTCGGGCTACTGGTGACGGCTGGACTCTTCGACAACCTCGCGGGGTCTGCCTTCTTGGTTCTTGGGGTGCTGATCGCTGGCTCCGTGGCATTCGGAGTCTCAGGCTACATGCTGTATTTTTCGGTCGTCCTACCGGCACTCGACTTGGACCGCACCTACTACTTGGTTACAAATCACCGGGTGCTGATTCAACGCGAACACGAGGAACTGCACCTCGACCGCCAGCAGATCGTGGACGTCATTGAGTCGCCCACTGGCAACGGCCTTCACAACGTCTTTTTGGTGCTCGACGGTCCGCATGCTCGCGCACTGGAGGTGGGCGCGGCATTCGGTGAAAGTGAACGGGATGCGAACCTGAAACCCGTACTTGAATGCTTGTTGGACGCCGAGTCGGTCAGTAGCCTCCTGCTCAACACCCGCCCTAGTGCCCCACCGCCCTGGCCGTCTCGGCACGGGGAGCGCCCCGCGACTTGAGCGGTGGCATCAATCTTCCGGAAGCAGCTCGGCCAGCTGGGAATCGAGCCAAGTCAAATGCTGTCTGGCCCGAGACACCCAGGGCCCATCGGCAGGCGCCTCACTCACGTATGTCAGCCATACCAGCTTCGCCGTTTGAAGAGCACTCGTGTATTGGGCTTGCCCCTCGAGCTCCAGCGCGAGCGCCAAGAGCGCCAAGCCGCGATAGT
>JBDKJZ010000317.1:0-6861 GCA_039796375.1 Pseudomonadota bacterium | reverse complement strand
ATCATCATCGTGTCCGTGCGACGTCTGGGCGCGCAGGCCATCGCGACGGTGTCCGACAACGGGCCCGGGATCCCCGAAGAGCAGGCTTCGAAAGTGTTTGAGCCATTCTTCAGTACAAAGCCACCCGGCCTTGGAACGGGTCTCGGGCTTTCTATCTGCCGCAGCATCGTCGAGACGTTTGGCGGGCGAATTGAGGTCACCTCGGTTCCCGGGCACACAGAGTTTCGGGTGCAGCTACCGGCCATAGACGAAACCGCCCCCCTCAGCGCCGCGACCCAGGCCTTCCAAAGTGAACTGCCCGAGACGCTACGAGGCCGTCTACTGATCGTCGATGACGAAAGCTCCGTCGCGACGATGCTCGGGCGAATCTTCGAAACGCAATACTCAATCGCGATCTGTACCAGCGCTGAAGACGCACTCACCGAACTGAGCTCGCGCGAGTTCGACGTCATTCTCTGTGACGTGATGATGCCTGGGATGAACGGGATGGCACTTTATGATGAGCTACAGCACCAAGCTCCACAGGCGAGGGAGCGGATTGTCTTCATGACCGGCGGCGCGCTGCTTCCCGAAGTCGACGAGTTCTTGAGCCGAGTGGGGCGT
The DNA here is from genome assembly GCA_039796375.1 of Pseudomonadota bacterium. Classification (GTDB taxonomy): domain Bacteria; phylum Myxococcota_A; class Polyangia; order Polyangiales; family Polyangiaceae; genus SZUA-265. The sequence continues at coordinate 6,258 of JBDKJZ010000317.1, read as the reverse complement.
CCCAGGGTTGAAAAGCCGTTCGATCTGCCCAAGCTTCACTCCCTCTTGCTGCAGGTCGTGACCGGGGAACCCCTATCTGATCTGTAGAAGAGGGGTCGCCGCTGCTCTAGCTGAGTTTCGCTAGGGCGCTCTCGACCCAGGTCTGAAACTCAGGATGCTCAATCCGAACCCGTGCGGCGCGCAGTAGACCGCGAAGCTTGGCGATGTCGTCGCTCGAAGTCCCCGATTTGAGTTCGGTAAACCGATCCAGCGCATCCCGCAGCTGCGGGAGCACCGCCTGCGCACGCCCCTCCTTCGCGCACTCGTCGATCAGGAACGGGACGACGTCGCCGATGTGCAACCCGCGCACGGATCGTGTGACCTCCTCATTGCCGCTTGGCGGAATGGCGACCGCTAGCGGCTCGGCTTCGACTTCCACCACCTCAAGTAGATCGCTGCCCACCCCGATCCGGTCCCCCTGCTTTAGCCCGATGGACCCGGAAACCCGTTCGCCATTAAGCATCGTCCCGTTGCGGCTTCCGGTGTCGACCATCACGAGACCGCCGTCTTGGTGAACTAGCCGCGCGTGCACGCGTGACGCCAACGGACTGCCGACGATGATATGACAAGTGCGAGAGCGACCGAGTAGCGTCTCCGGGTAGTGGAGTGGCCACAGTCGCCCCTGATACTTGATCCACATCCGGCGCACTCCGCAGTATCTTACCGAAATCGTCGTGAGAGGAAATCGGAAGTCGCCGTTCCGTGCGTTGATCCCCAGCCCTAGGCGCGCGGCCTTGCGGAATCAACTACTTGGGACTCACTTGGGGTGATTGATTCGAGCCACGTCTTCCAGTAGTGAAATCACTCCCCGGGTCGAATTTGTGGAAATCAAAGCAGCGCAACTTTCCGTCGCCACCTCCACCAGACGGCGTCGCTCTTGGCCTTGGGTGCTCCTGGGGGTCCTACTGCTCGGCTTGGGGTCCGCGGCGTTGCTCTGGCACTTCCTTCCCTCCCTCGTACTGCTGCAGATCGTTCAGGAAGCCCGGAAGCATGGGGTGGAGCTGAGCGAGTGCGAGATCACCCTGAGCCAGGAGCGCATACTTCTGTCCGCGTGCCGCGTTCAGACACTTGAAGGCGTTGATGCGCAGGGCCGAGTCGAGGCCATAGCCCTAGTGCTCACCGACTGGAAACCATCCCGAGCGGACGTGACCGGCGCGGTCCTTGACGTGCGAAGTGCACCTGAGCTGCAGCAGCTCCTCGAGTACCAGCCGAGCTCACGCACGCCGATCCCGGTTCGTGTCACCGAAAGTCGCCTCTCCTGGTACCCGGATGGATCCCTCGCACCCCTGCTGGTGCTCTCGGAGCTCAGCTACGATACCGTGAACGATCAACTCGACGCGCAACTGTCTTCGCCCGGTCTCCTGGCAGGCACTTTAGCCATGAACCGCGAAGCCTTGGCCGTACAACTCTCGCTGCTGAGTGCGCCCGACACCTCGTTCGCGGCCAGGTTGACTCACCGCGCTCCCGCTAGCGGGGACGCTCCCATCAATCAAGCCGGCAAGCGAGAAAACCTCGGCGCGGATCTCGAGCTCGACGTGAACCAGCTCCCGGCGCACCTACTGCATATGCCCATGTTTCTCGAGATACCTGAGCCCCTTCACAAGGTCACGGTCGACGCGAAGGTCCGGCTGGCGCTCCCAGCAGCTGACCGAGCCGGACAAGCCAGGGGCTCACTCAAGCTGAGTCTGAAACACCTACCGTTGCCAATTCCCGCCGCATTCTCCGGCCTTGTTGTCGGCGAAGAGACGTTGGTGGAAGCGGAGATCACTCTCGATCGGGCCTACACCAAGCTGAAGTTGCAGAACCTCAGTGCAAAACACGGAGCGCTAGAACTCAAGGGCAGCGGAACAGTTGAGCGCGTCGGCTTAGGCCTAGAGCTTCAGAGCCGGCTTCGCGGGCGGCTTTCTTGTAAGGCGATAGCTCAGGTAGCGCTGTCCGCACAGCTCGATCCGGTACTCGCGAAGATGGTGAGTCGAATCGCTCGGCGAACCATCGAGGGAGGGGTGGACATCGGCGTCGACCTCAAAGCTCACACCTCGAAGCTGGCTGAAGCGCAGCTGACGAAGCTGGTAGGAGTCGGGTGTGGGCTAAAGAGTCTGAGCTTCGAGGACGCAGTGGAACTCGGCGAGGACGTCTTGAATAATCTCCCAGACATCAAAGATTGGCCCCTACTCAAGATCGACGCGCCGAAGTTTGAAGGCCCAAAACTCAGCCCGCCCAAGCTGAAGCTCCCGAACATTCAGCTACCTTTCCCAGGAAGAAAGGGCGCACTTGAGCCGGAACGCGACACGTCGCACGAAGACACACCGAACTGAGCACGCTTGCGGGCGAGTCCTACTTGATGCTGCTATTGGCTTTCGAATCGTCCGTAGCCGGCTGAGTAGTAGACCAGCGGTTGCCGGTCGAAGACGTAGGTAGCAAGCACCTCGCCCACGACCAACACGTGGTCTCCCAGCTCGTGAAAGCTACTCGCTTTGCAAACTATTTGAGCTGTAACACCAGCTAACAGCGGGACCCCCTCGGCGCTCAGAGTGTAGTCGACGCCATCGAATCGTTCGGCGTCCTCAGCCCGAGACGCGAAGCCGCCAGAGAGCTGCGCTTGCTCTTCACTCAGCAGGTTGACCGCGAAACACTCCGCGTTTCGAATCAGGGCGAGCGTGCGCGCGCCCGTGGCAAGGCAGACCGAAATCAGCGGCGGTGCCAGCGAAACGCTGGAGAACGCGGAGACCGTCATCCCCTGAAGCTGTCCGCGCCAACCACACGTCACGACACTCACGCCGCTCACCCAACGTCCCAAAGCCGCCCGAAATTCACCAGCATTCACGCTCATGGCCCACAGGCTATAGCGCCTGCTCCGACAGGCGCACAGGTGAAAATGTCGGGGACACAATCCTACCCATTTGAGAAATTTGCGATGTCGGAAGGGTGCGCTGGGCTCCAGCGTGGTACCCAATTTTATGGGGTTCTCTCGGGATTGGGGAGTTGGATTGGTGCTATGGGTGGGGCTTCTTGGCCTCTCCTGCGCGCCGACGCAGGTGGTCCAACAAGATCCGTCGCAGCTCTGCGCCAGCGGAGATCTTACGGCGTGCGAGCGGGTCTGCGCTCTCCCGTCCGGGAGCGCAGCCTGCGTGCAGCTAGCGGTCGCCTATCTGAGCGGCGAAGGGCGTACTCAAGACAAATCAAGAGCCGAGCAGCTGCTGCTCCGCGCCTGTGATCAAGAACAGCCTGAAGCGTGCGGCATGCTGGGACAGCGCCTACTCAAGGGTCAGGGCGTCAAAGCAGACCCAGTCGCAGCCTCGATCCAGCTTCGCACCGCCTGCTTCGGACACCACGCGCCGAGCTGCGCGAGTCTTGGGGTCATGCTGAAGTACGGAGCCGGTATTCCTGCCGATCCCCGGCGCGCCACCGAGTTGCTTCGCAGCGCTTGCAGTGATGGCGTCCTAGAAGCGTGTTACGAGGTCGCCGATAACTACCTCTATGGGCAGTTCGTTCCAGCCGACCCCGGACGCGGCGTTGCCATGCTGACGGACTCCTGCGAGCGAAACGTAGGCGCGGCGTGTTATCGGCTTGGCTTGCTTCACATGAATGGCGAGTTCGTCACGAACAGCGATGGCGAAGCGTTGCGACTCTTCAAACAGGCGTGCTCGAAGCAGGATCCCAACGGCTGCGGAACCCTCGCAGTGTTCTACCGAGTCGGTCGTTTCGTGGAGATTGACCTGCCCCACTCCGCTTCATTGTTCAAACAAGCCTGTGAGGCGGGACAACCCGTCGCCTGCATGGAGTACGCAAAGATGCGGATCGCAGGCGAAGGTGTCTCGGCGGATCCGCGCGAAGCTGAGAGTGTTCTCGAGGAGCATTGCAGCGCACAGATGCCCGAGGTTTGTTTCGCGCTGAGTACGCACTACGAAACGGGGGCTTTCGGATCCGTACCGCGCGCAGAGCGCCTTTCTGAGCTCTACGGGTTGGCGTGCGAGAACGGCGTGGACCAGGCTTGTTACCAGTTTGGTCGACACACCATCGCTGGCATGGGCACACGCCCCGATCCGAAACGCGGTGCGGAGTTCGTGCACCGCGCCTGCAAGGCGGGCGAGAGCCTAGCATGCAGCTACCTCGGACACCTCACCGTCACGGGCCAAGGGACCCCAAGGGACGTCGAGCATGGACGGCAACTGCTTGAAGAACATTGCGCCTCCGGCGTCGCTGAAGCCTGCACCTACTTGGCCGAGCAGCTTCAGTTTGGGGAAAGCACCCGGCGCTCCAACGAGCGAGCCCGTCAGCTCTACATGCGTGCGTGCAGCGAGGGTGACACGCGGGCATGCGTTCGGGAAGCCGATCTGCTTTGGTACGGGCACGGCGTGATGCTGAACTACAACCTCGCCCGTGCGAAGTACGAGGCGCTTTGCGAACGCGGTGTCGCTGACGGGTGTGCGCGCCTGGGCCACGCCTACGAACAGGGTCGCGGCACGTCCCAAAGTTACCAACGAGCCCGGGAGGAATATCAGAAGGCTTGCGACGCTGGGTCCGCGCAAGGGTGCGCCAGACTCGGGTCGTTGTATGCCGGGGGCCTAGGGGTCCCACAGGACAATCCGCGGGCCGTAGAACTCTTGGAGGCCTCGTGTCGTCAAGGTTCCGAGGACGGTTGTTTCATTTTGGGTGAGCTGGTCCGCCAAGGGCGCGGGCTTGAAAAGAACCCGGAGCGGTCGACGGCTCTTCTCCAAAATGCCTGCTTTGCTCACTCCAAAGAGGCCTGTCAAAAGCTTCGCTCGCTCGGCGTCAAACTCTGATCGGCTAGAGTCGCAGCAGCTCGGGAGTCGGAGGGGGCTCTCCCGTGCGCAGCGTCTCCGGGGTCGCGTCAGCCTGGGCGGTGTTAACGATAGGCGGCTTGTCTCGGGCTCGCAGAATCTCGGCCTGGCGCACGGAACTTGAAACGCCACGAAACTTCGGTGGTGCCCGGTGCCTCAGGGAACTGGAAGTTCTTAGCGACCGTGATCACACATTCGTGAAATTGCTCATTCGAAAAGGTGGAGTCGACCACCTTCGTTGCCTTCACCGTTCCGTTCGGCTGAATGATCCAGTCCAGCGTCACAGACCCCGAAGTCGGCACGTGCCCACTGTACTCGATGGTGTGGCAACCGCCGACGGAGCCGTAATGCGAAACCACGACCGGCGAAATCTGCGACGCTGCTAGGCCGGGCAGCTCCTCTGGTGTCGGCTCGTGGGGGGCTTCCGCAACGACCGCTAGCTCAGGCTCAGGCGACTGGGTGGTGGGTCCACTTGTGGTGGTGGTCGAACACGCCAACGCGGTCATTCCACAAAGCACACACAACGCTCTGAACAGCATCGTTCTAGGATACGGGATGCTCTCCCAAGAGGAAGGACATTCTAAGGAATTCTGCGATCGTTCGCGCAGCGCACGGCTTCCGTGCCAACTGAAATTCTCCACCACTGATTGGAAATCTCGCCGGCGATGCAAGACCTCCTGGTCAAGCGCGTTCGAAGCCCGCTCCACGATGAGCGCACAGCTTAACCCGCTAGAAGGTTCCGCTGATACCGCCCACTGCTCCCCCCGGAACGCGCGTCACCCCGACCTGAATGGGAGCTTGCAGTGCCCGATTGGCCGTGGCTTTAGCGGCCCCAGTGGCCGCAGCGCTGTCGTTCCAGAAGATCCATGTAGTGACCAGCGCGGCCGCACCGACACCAGCGGACACAAACCCCACGGTAGACAGCGTATACAGAAGGTCCAAATTCGCATTGGCGTCGGCAAGGCGGCCGCAGGCAGGGTGAGGCATTTGCGAACTCGCCAAACAGTTCCCGTTACCGGACGTAATTTCATCCAAGAGCCGATCTCTGTTGCGTGTGCTCTGAGCCAGCTCGGAGACTTCGATCACGCCGAGAACCAATCCGCCTAGGCTGAGTGTGCCTTCAGCCAGCAGCACCCATGGCTTCAGGGACGACCCTCGGCTGGGGACGCTCCCAGGGTGCGTTGCACGGTCAGGCTCCCGATCGGGAGTTGTCTGCGCGCGCCCGTCCGCTAGCTTGGGCACCAACTGGATGCTCAACGTGCGTCGCTCCTGGCTGAGCAGATTAATGTGTTGGGTGAACGGCAGGAAGCCAGGCGCGGTGACGCTGATCCGGCGAGCCCCAGGATCGACCGGTATCGCTTTGCCGAGCAAGTGCGTGGACCGCTCCTGCCCGTCCAAGAACAGGGTTGTCCCCTCC
>JBDKJZ010000316.1:0-6889 GCA_039796375.1 Pseudomonadota bacterium | reverse complement strand
AGAACGCTGTGTCGCTCGCCGCGCTGCTCGAGCCGGACTTCGACTGGGCGCTGAATGAGGAGTGCCTCGCGTTTGATGAATGCAGTCTGCTCCGGCCATTCATCTCAGCGCGAAAGCCCGTGTTTCAGGTGGAGTACGTCGACGCAATAAGCGAGGGACCCCAGAGGCAGAGCGAGGTCTGTGGCGACGCAACGATCCGAGGGTTTTCGACCCTGATCAAGACCTGGGACCTTGGACCTGAGTTCCTGGCCTGCGACTAGCGAGCCATTCTGGTGTGCTCGCATGTTATTTATGTTTTAGCGAAGAGGCGCGACGGGTCCTCGAACGCCTTGAACTCAAGGGCGTTTCCGGACGGATCGAGGAAGAACATCGTCGCCTGCTCGCCAGGCAGGCCCTTGAAGCGGACGTGCGGCTCGATGACAAACGCGATGCCCGCGTCCTTCAGGCGATCGGCCATCGCGTGCCATTCCTTCATGGGCAAGACGAGCCCGAAGTGACGCACTGGCACGTTGTCGCCGTCGACGGCGCTGGTGCTTGGGTGGCATGCCTCCGCCGGCGAAAGGTGCGCGACGATCTGGTGGCCGTGAAAATCGAAGTCGATCCACTCAGGGCTGCTGCGTCCTTCGGGGCAGCCCAGGAGCGTGCCGTAAAAGGCGCGAGTCTCCGCAAGATCGCGCACCGGGAAAGCGAGATGGAAGGGGGGCATGGGCATTGGGGCCGTCTATCCTTGCTGTGAAGTTCCTGATTATGGGGTAGGCGTGTCAAGCGTCTCGAGCACGGCGCGCTTCCACGCGAGGAGGCCCCGCTCTTAACCAATCGCCGACGACTCTAGTGAGCGAACGAGAGCCATGTCTATACTCCCCCGCGAAGATGTTTAGGCAATCGACAACGCGGGACTGCCTCGTCGCGGGTCTTGCCGTCGCGTGTTGTGGTGGCGTACCCGCAAGCAACTACGCCGGCGATAACGGCGTATGAAACAAGCGCCGCTGCTCACGACACGCAGCGCCGAACCCAGCGGCGCCGCTGCTCAGCCCGCACCCTCGTCTACCAATTCTGCGCCAACTGGTTCCGCGCCGCCCTCCCCCGCACCTTGAACCCCACCCGCACCCGCGGATGCCATAGGGTGGTTTCCAGCGCGGGGAATTGCGCGGTTTGTGGGAGCCGCACGCCCAACATGCGCCGATCGCGGAGCGCGAATATCTACGCGCATGTTGGTTGGGCTCAGCCGAGGGCTGCTGCGCCATGGAATCGATCTATGTCGCTCGGGGCCAGCGAGCAAGGCACGCGCCTGCCCTTCAGAGCCTCAGTTTCCCATGAACGTTTTGGCAAACTCACCTAGCCGCAATACGGAAGGGATGCCTTCACGCGATTGAAACACGAGCTCAGGGGCGAAGGTAACCTTGTCCGCAGCGTTGTACCCCACGTAGGCGCGGCCCGCAGGTGAGTTGAGGAGCTGGTTCAGTCGACCTTCGTAGTTTCCGCGGATTTGCGCGACCATGGCGTCGCCCTCGGCTGAGAGCCGCGCCGAAACGGCGTCAGCTTCCCCCACAACACGGCGCGAGTACTCAGTGGTCTCCGCTTCGATGTTCTTGATCCCAAGCAAGTGCTCATCCGTGACCTGCGTCGCCTCCATTTCGTAGAGTTGGGCGGCAGTTGTGTGCAACGTCTGCTTCTCATCCGGTGTCAGCGAACGCAGCTTCCTGCGCGCCGCACCGGGCGTGCGATCGCCCTGAATCTCGAGCACGCCGACTTGATACGCGCGGTCGACCTGGGCGATGCGCTTACCCCAATCTTGCTCTTTGGCTGACACCTGTGCGTTGGTTTGCTGAACAAAGTTATCGAGCGACTGTTGGCGCGTCGCGACTGCGCGCTTTGCGCCGTCTAAGAGCTTTTGCTGCTCATTGAACTGGATCTGCGCAAGTTGCTCTTCGTACTCTGAGCGAAAATATGCCGCCCTCATCAACACGTTGCTGGCTTCCAGGTGATACGGCTCGAGCTTCTCGTTCAGGATCGCTAGCGTCTCTGCAGCGACCTTCAAGCGCCGATCGGTATGATAGAAATCCTCGCTCTTAAGCTGCGCCAAGTGCCCGCGTAGCACGCTGGTCGCGGTACCTTCAGCGAACCGCTGAAAACGGAAGCGACCTTGTCCGTCTTCGACATGATTACCTGCGTCCATGATCTTCCAGCCCTCACCGGGCTTCACTCGGTAAGGAATGGACACGTCCACATTAACGGTATTGTTGTCCTTGGTACGAATGCTGAGCACGTTGTCGTCAGCATAGGCGATCAGCAAGTAGCTCGACGGCATGCGCCAAATGCGCTGCAGGCCCAGGATCTCCAAATGGTAGCCAGGCGCCAAGTCCTGTTTCTGAAGACCTAGCGCGTTGTTGTAGCGAACGCCCACGGTCCCCACCTCGACCACGGTCAGGACGGTGCCGCGCAAGAGCAGCAGAACCGCAAACGCGAGTAGGAAGTATCGCGCGACGCGCGCGGCTCTATGAGCAGTGCTGGCAGAAGTTTCTGTCATGGTTTTGTCTCGTATTGAATACGGGAAGGTGTTGCATCATCCGCGAAGGGCTGAATGCGAATCGTGACCCCTTCCAGGCGAGACGCGAGCTTCTCCATCACGCGCTCCACGGGTTGCGAACGGAAAGCGTCGATCTCAGCCTTGCGCGACCGATACTTGGCGGTGAGCTCCCCTTCTAGCTGTTTGGCAATACCGGAAGCAGCACTGAGCGAGGCTTGGCCCTGACTAATTTTCTCGATCTGGTAGGTGTCTGCTTCGCGCTTGGCTTCTGCCTGCTGAGTCGCGGCGCGCGCCAGATCGCTCTCCAGTGAAGCACGGCGCTCTTGAATTAGGTTGTTCTGCTTCTGGTCCACTTCCGCCAGATTGCGCTCGCGCTCCGTGCTAGCACGGTCCAGGTTAGACTTGATTACTTGTTCTTGGTTGCCGAGAGCGTTGCGTTCTTCGATCGCCTGCTCATACGCGTCACTAAACTTGGGCCGCGGCGTCACCAGCTGAGACACGCCAATACCGTGGGGGTTCAGTACTTCGTTTAAGCGGTCGCGCGCGCGCTGTGATGCTGCTTCATAGGTCGTGGGATCAGAGACGTCGATCGTGCTCTCGCGCCCGAACTCGTCGCGCAGGATTGAGCGAACATAGGGCTGCAGCCACAGCATGAAACCATCCCCGATGCCGCTATCGCGCACGGCCGTCACGACGTCGCTCGGTCGTAGTTGGAAGACGATCGTCGTGTCCTCGAAGTGAAAGTTCGACCCATCGCTCGCACGAACGGTGAGCTTTTCAACGTGCAGTATGTCTTGGTTCACGTCGCCCTTCATCGCATATGGATGAGGCGCCACGTCGAGCACATGCACAATATGCAGGAAAGGCACGCGCACAATCCACCCCGGCGTCGTGACTGTTCCCTGTGAACCCGTCACGTTGTTCACGCGCACGGCGGCTTGGCCGGGTTCGATGTCTACCACTGAGAACGAAGCTAGCCCGGCAAGCACCAGCAACGCGCTGCCCATCCATAGCTTGTCGCGGAATGAACCCACATTCATCCGCAATTTTTCGATTCGCTCTTGGAGCCGTGTCTGGATATTCGTCACTCAATCCTCCTCGTCACCCGCGTTCCTCGGACGAATGTATTCTGGAAGAGTCGGGACCTGAATGCCTTGCTCGTCACACGCGGCACGGAGCCGGCGAGCGATGCGCCGGTAGTCGTCGTCGTCGTACAAGCCTGCTTCTAGCCCCACTCTCAACAAGCGAAGCTCTTCTTGGATTTGTGCCGCGGCGGCGCTGTGGGCGCTCGCTCGACGCGCCCGCACGATCGCGTAGACGATCGCGAATGTGACCGCAAACACGAGCCCAACGCGCACGACAAGACCAAGCAATTTCCGCCTCAATCGGGATTGTGCCGCGCATGGCGTTGCGCGGGCAACTAAACCGCGCGAACAGTCGCATGCTCGGCCCGCCCGACTACCGCCGACAGCGCAATTCGCCTAGCGCGCGGTGCTCACCCCTCTGTGGTACGAACCCTGGGTTGCAAAGCCGCGACCCATATCAATGGGCTCTGCTGAACAGCACTGAACCTCTCATAGACTCCGACGCGTTCAAGTGGTTTGTCTGTAGCCTTGAGAAGCATTTGCTCGTGGCTCAGATGAAGGCCGGGCAGCTCGATAGAGGTCCGCCGAGCTCCCAGCGGCGTTGACCGAGCGCTCTCGCGAGTCGACGCGCGGCCGCGCTAGGCGCCCGGCGGAGACCTTTCGCGGTTGCAGACCCTGTGAGAAGTCGTAGGGTCCGAAACCTCGGCGTTGGCCACCACGCCGCCGTATAGTCTTGGGCGAGCTTCCGTATCGTGTAACTTTCCGCAGAAAGCGCAGACCCGTCATCATGCACTCGTCCATGCCGAAAACTCTCCCACGGCCTTTAGCCCGTTCACTGAGCTGCGTCGCCTTCGTGGCTCTGTTCTCACCGAGTTGTTCCGAATCGGGCACCTCAGACTCAGGGGCGCCGATGTCCACTGGAAGTGGCGGCGCCTCGGCTGCCGGCGCGGCGGCGGGTGTCACAGACCCGAAGGAGGGCGGGGCCGGCGGTGAGGGGTCCCAGACCCCCCCTGGACCGGTGGGAGGCGCGGCTCCAATCCCCTCCCAACCTACGGCTCCTGGCCCAGCGAACGGCGGCGGCTCAGCGACAGGTGGTGCGACTGGCGGCTCCGGCGCTGGCGGCAGCCCCGGCGCTGGCGGTAGCTCTGGCAATGGCGGCAGCCCGCCGACGCTCATGTGCCCCTGTTCTTCCCCGACACCCATCTGCGGCCCCGACTCGAAGTGCACCGCCACGCGCTGGGTAGAGCCCGTGTCGACTCTTCCCGACAGATGGCGAAACAACTTCGATACCACCGTGTGGACGAAGTGGGTGCGGTCGGTCATCCCAGTCGTCGGGCAGGCGTCGACTCAAGACGCCGCGCTGCTAGAGGTCGCGTATTACGCCGAGAGGATCCACATGCCCGACGGTCAGGTGCTCGTACCCGACCTCATCGACTCGATGCTCGGCGCCCATCCCACTCGATTCAGCGTCTACCCCGCTTGCCCGAACGCGTGGATTCACCCCGCCGTACAACCCCCACAGTCGAGCGGGGGCGGCGGACTGGACGACACGTTGGTGACTGAGGATTGGGTCCTGCGTTACCCCAAGTGCACGGGCGAAAACGCGGTTGCCTGCAATCTCGTGAAACCAGGCACCTTGTGCAACAACTGCGGGTGGGCGAACGACGCCGAGCCTGACACTTGTCGCGATACGCTGGCCCACGAGCACGGACACACGTGCGACCTGCATCGGCGAGAGTACATGGACCCCGCTGTGGATGCGCTTGCTAGTGAAGTGTTTCCCACGAACGATATCGAGGGCCCAGCGTGGTCGGCCTCGGAATATTTCATGAACCCTTCGCTCGAGTCCGGCGCGGGCCGGGACAGTGGGCGAGCGATGGAAGCGGCGGCCCTGAGTTACTGGTCGGTCGCGCACAAATTCACGATGTCCAAATACCCGACTGGGTATGGCTACGCCCTCAAGAACAAGCGCTGTCCGCAGATGGGGCTCACTGAGCCATGCCCTGACACCTTGACGCGGACTTTCACGGTGCCCCTCGACAATTTCGACCTGAGCGGCCCGAGGTAGAGAGCGGCCCAGGGTAGAGAGCGGGCCGCTACGGACGAGCTCGAGGCGCAGAGGCTCTGGGTTTCCCCGTGAACCAAAGCCTCGAGCTGTAGTACCGTAGCTCGCGCTGCGCGCTCTACTTTACGAGCCCCGCTTTGCGCTGCAAAGCGAAGATCTCGTTCATGTGCGTTTCGGCGGCCTCAACGGCCTCGTCGATGTCGACCCCATCGATGATGTATGCCTTGAACATGATTGGGATCACGTGCTCCGTGATGATCTGCCCGATAGCTGCATTGGACGTGCCAGGGTAACCGTAGTGGCGCGTCCAAGAAGCCGCGGTCTTGAGCAGCTCCAGACGCGCCCTCTGACCCTTACTCCCGGCGGCAGCAAATGGATCGACCTCAAACCACCCACCCTCTTCGAACATTTGGGGCGTCGTGCCTTCCCAGCACGGCATGTTGAACATCTTCGAGGCGTACACCGCTTCGCTGTAATTCTTCATGTAGTGGCGCAGGTAGTCCTTCGCAGCCTCCTTGTTCTTCGAGTATTTGGGAATGACGAAGATCGGAACATTGCCGATCGTCGCGTAACCCTTGCCCGTGGCTCCTTTGAGGGGTGGGCCAATCCCCGTGTCGTCGGCGATCGCTGCGACTTCGACTTGCGCTGTGCGATAGGCGGAGACGGGATTGACTAGATACGACGCAGATTCGTCCAGGTACTTTTCGTTGTTAGAGCCAGTGGTCCACTCGACACTCCCGACCACTGGGAGGCCGATCGCATCGTCGTACACTTTCTTCATCATCTTCATCGCTTCTCTGGTTTCCGGAGAATTGATGGTCACCTTTTCGTTCTTGTCCTGCTCGAAGGCGCCGTAGGACCACAGCAGACCCCGCAAGACTTTCTCAGAGTCGTTCTCTGGAGCGAGCCCAATGATCACGCTCGGGCCTTTGCCACCGTCGAAAATCATCTTTCCGCCTTTGGCTAGGTCTTCCCACGTCTCCGGACCGTCCGGAAAGCCAGCGTCCGCCCAGGCTTGTGTTCGATAGATGCCTGGGTGAGCTACCCACGCATGGCCAAAGCCCCAGTACTCCTTGGTGTTGGGATTGTAGGTCCCCTTGGCGCAGAACTCGAGCTGATCGCCGTACTTGGTATTGAGCTCTTCAACAATGTCGTTGAGCGGTTCCAGGTCGTTCTGAAACTGCGCCGCTGGTGTCGTAATTTCGATGAGAT
>JBDKJZ010000315.1:0-6896 GCA_039796375.1 Pseudomonadota bacterium | reverse complement strand
CGACCGTACTGGAGCTGATGGGTGTGAAAGAGAAGCCTGAGACTTTCTATGGGCACTCACTGGTGGATGAAATCTACGGGAAGAGCGCGGCCAAGAACCGCGAACCCATCCTGCTTGACCTCCCAGAAGACACTAACAATCCCGACCGCCACGCGCTCATCCTAGGAGACTACAAGCTGACGGTCTTCGGCCGACCCGCGCAGACCTTCGCGCTCCATAACCTTGAGATCGATCCCGGGGAAGAGACCGATCTCTCCAAGAAACAGCCCGAAAAGCTAGAAGAGCTGAAGGCTCTCTACGAGAAGACGTGGGCTGGGCTCGAGGTCATCGAACCCTACGGCGGGAACAAATTGCGCTCCGGAAAAACTGCACGTGGCCCCATGAAGCCCTGACAGCAGCTCGCCATCCGAGAAACCAGACGGGGCCGGGTCCTTCCTTCACCGCGGCAGCATTGACCGGGCTTGTACGCAAAACAGACTCAGCTCCGAGGCGGATTGGCAGGCCCGTTGCTGGAATTCTGCGTATTGACGGCGAAGCTTGGAGGTCTGTCCGATGGCGGTCTGGCTATCCACCTCGTGGGTACCTTTGGAGACGTCATGGGCGATTCGCGCACCAACGGTCGTCACGAAATGATGGGTGTCCCGGTAGTTCGACCACTCCTCAGAGTACTCTGTGGCTGCCTGGAAATCGTGTATTCGCACGTTCGCAAGCCCGTTCAGCTGAGCGAACAGCTCATCACGCCAGACAAACTGCTCCTCCAGGCGATCCATGGAATCCCACAGTGTAATGTCGGCCATCGAGGTGGGTGCGAGCAAGAGGTGGAACGTGACATCGGGCAGGGCCCGCATCGTCCCGGTGACTTCGTCGGAGAGCTTACTTTTCACCTGGTTAAGTTGGGTTTCGCGGTCCTGAGCGGCCTCGGCCGCTGCCTCATCCCTCGCTTCTGAAAGCTCTGGGTCGCTCTCCCGATCTGGGGCATCTGCGCCGCTGCCCGATTCATCCCCTGCCCCCTCCTCGACTCGTTCTGTTCTTAGCGCGGTCGCTTCGTTCGCGGCAGCGAGGCGCTCACCCTTGGACTTGAACGAACGCATGACCCGCGCCAGCCCGGTCGCGCCGCCGGTCGTCTCGCGGTTGATCCCGGCCAACTGCTTGGCGCCCTTTCCCGCTACCGAAAGCAGCGAGAACTCTGTCGTACCGAAGGACAGCAACAAGCGCAGGTGGGTCGCCAAGTTCGGCTCATAGAGATGGTCTGGAAACCCGGCCCTAAGCGAGAATTTCCGATTCAGCGCTCGATAATCCAGTAACCAAAAGACAGTCGTCAAACTTCCCGTGTCTGCCGCATGCCGAATGGTGAGCGCTTGCTCATCAACAGATGACGCTGGAAACGCTGCTAGAAAAGTTCGAAGTTTGAATCGCTTCTCGAACTCCGATGCACGAAAAGCGCGCGCGTGTGAGTTACCAACGATCAGTGCCTCGTAGGCACCGTGCTTGATCGCCCCAGCGTAAACATACTGCGCTCGCTCTGGGAAAGGACCCTTGGCCCGCAGGGCGTAGTAGTGAAACGGATCGACACGCCAGTTGAAGTACGCCGTGCAGACCAGCGCAACCAGAAGCAGCACTAGCGCCAGCGCCGTGTAGCGCAGCTCGAGCCTCGATGAGACCGAGGTCTCAGAACTGGTAGTAGATGAACTCACTGACTTGATCCAGTTTCATAATACCGATGAACGCCGCTACCGCCATGACCACGGCCCAACGCCACGTTGGCCGCCACCTAAGTGCGGGGAAACTCGGCAGGACAGGAAGCCGTAGAGGCGGCAAGGCGGCACTCTCGGGTCGCGCCACGATCTCTTGGGTATTTGGAGCGACCCAGACGATGACAAGCATGCACGCTGCCAGAAGGATCTCAGTTGAATCGGCTTTACCCTTGAACTGCACTTCGTAATAAGCCAGTGCCTGCGAAACCACGCCCAGCGGGTCCAGCCACGCGCGCGGAAGCACCGCGCCGTTTTCGCCAATCATGGCACGCCAAACGGCCAGCGTTGTGTCCGTGTTGGCCGCGCGAAAAGGCACCCACGCCACCAAGAGCGCGACGAAAGTGAGCAGACGGCCACCGACCGAGCCCCCATCGGACAAGCGAAACCCAAGTCGCGACCAAACCGCGCGATAGGCGTGGTTGGCTCCAAGGAAGAGTCCGTGAAGGCCACCCCAGAGGACAAAGTTGAAGCCCGCCCCGTGCCACAATCCGCCGAGCAACATCGTCAGCATGAGGTTCACGTAGCGGCGGGTCGGCCCCCGCTGATTACCCCCCAATGGAATGTACAAATAGTCTCGCAAGAAGCGCGAGAGCGTAATGTGCCAGCGGCGCCAGAAGTCGGCGATATCGACCGCCTTGTAGGGCGACGCAAAGTTCAACGGCAGCAGTATTCCAAACAGCGCGCCCAATCCGATGGCCATGTCCGAGTAGCCGGAGAAATCAAAGTATAGTTGGAGCGAGTAACACAACGTCCCGCCCCAGGCTTCGAACAGCGTGAGTGCTTTGCCACCGGCGGCTGCGTCAAAGATCGGCGTCGCAATGTCCGCCATCGAGTCCGCGCAGACCACCTTCTTCAATAGCCCAATCACGAAGGTCGTGAGTCCGAACCCGAGCCAAGGCTTGACGCCGGAGGCAGCTTGGCCCTGAAACTGCGGCAGCATCTCTTGCGGATGAACAATCGGTCCGGCTATCAGCTGGGGGAAGAAGGTCACAAACAGCGAATAGTGAACGACACTGGTCTCCTGAAAGGCCTTGTAACGACAATCAGCAAGGAACGCGATCTGCTGAAAAGTGAAGAACGATATTCCGAGAGGCAGCTCAATAAACTGACGTGGAATCGTCGCGCCCGCGGTGTGGTTGAAGACCTCGATCGCGAAGTCGGTGTACTTGAAGTATCCAATCAGCGCGAGATTGAGGGCAACTCCGCCAAACAGCAGCAGGTCGCCGGCGCGGTCGGTTCGCCGGCGCTGTATCGTGCGACCGATTACGAAATTGGCGGCTATGGACGGGATCAGGAGCAGCAGAAAGGACGGAGTCGCCCAGCCGTAGTACAGCACTGAGGCAGCAACGAGTGCTGCCAGCGCCGTCTGAAACAGCCGAAGCCGATGCAGCCCGTGGTAGACGCAGAGCGTTATCGGCAGAAAGAAGAAGAGAAACTCATAGGAGTTAAACAGCATGGTGCCCTGCGCGCACGCTAACCGAAGTGTGGAGTACGATCATCGCCATACGCCTTTGCCTTCTTGTTCGCGGATCCGCTGCACCTACGCAGGCCTAGCGGCCGAAGCGTGTTCGTATGTGGGGGTCCCAGCTGGACTCCGCTGTCACGACTCCCGTCGTGGAACCGGCCGCAACTGCGTCTACGAAAAGCGCCGCTTCGCCCAATAGAGCCCAGCGAATACCAGCGACAAGCAGAGCGCAGCGCCGCTCGCGTCCGTTGGCCTGTCGCCAACGCGACATCCACATCCCGCTCCTCCGGAGACGGAGGAGATCGGTGCAGGCGGTCGCCCCGCATCTCGCGCCAGCCCATCGCTGCCGGCGTCCGGCGTTAGCGGTTTGGGCGCCGCGGCGTCGCGCGTCTTGACGCCCCCATCCGCAATTGGATCAACGGGGCTGGGGGTGATACTGACCACGCCGCAATCGCGGGCGCAGTCTGATGGGTGATCACACACCTCCCCGTCATCAACTACACCGTCACCGCAGCGCGCTGGACGACAGTCTTCGCGGCACGCCCCTGGAGCCAAGTCACTGTTGGAATTGCCGGTGTCGCAGACCTCGCCGGGCTCAACTTGCCCGTTGCCACACTCGCCGCGAAGCCACCCGATATCGTGGAGCAGCTGAACGGTGAGATCGTCTACCTGGTTGACGAAGCGCCCGCTGGCGACAGGTTCCATCAACACGCTATCGGGGTCGCCCAGAGTGTTTTGGCGACGGCGAACGGAGCGGTCCCAGTGGGTGACTGACGAACCCTCCAGGACCGGAGCGTTGGCGCTGAGGTACACCCGCCCATGCGGATCCGTCCCCATGCGCCGAGTGCGATCGCTCGCAAACTCGGCGTCGAGCCGCGCCCCTTGTGACAGGCTGCCCTGGAGTTGGTCAAAATCGGAGGCCAGCAGCGTCAACCCGGGGAGCGTCGCGCCTTCAATGCGGCCATCAACGCCCCACGGCGGGCTGCTGTCGAACTCGTCGCGGAACAGAACCGCTGATGCGCCGCGGCGCTGCGCCACTTCGTATTGACGGATGACGTCGCATGCCGCATGGGCGCGGAGCATCAGCACCTGCCCAGCAGCCGCCTGACCTTCATCGCAGGCCTCCAAAGGAGACCACTCTGCCAATCTACCTTGGACTGCGACGTCGCCGGCAGGCGGGCCGAACCCCATCTCACCAACTAACAGAAGCTCACGCTTTTCGTCCCCGCTGATTCGAAGTCGCGGCGTGCCCTCTGCGAGTACCTCTTGGGCGCGTTGGCTCACGGCCGAGCCAGTCCAGACCAACCCGAAAGCGTTTTGCGCCGACGTGGCCCGCTCGCTTGACGTCATCTCATCCCAGAAGCGTCCAAGGGTATTGTCTTGAGTGAACAGTTCGAATGGCGTAATACCCGGTGCCTCGCCGCTCAGCTCGTCGGTGAGGTTAGAAAAACCGAGCCCGTGTGCGAGCTCATGCAGCACCGTGTTGACGAAGTCAGCACCGGTGTTGCGTGCGCTAAACCCGTAGTTCCAGGCCAAACCACCCAGGCACTCGCCCGCGTCAAGCCTCGGGTTGAAGACCGCGTGTATGTCGGGCGACCCCGGATCCAGATCGTAGCCGGCCAACTTGTCGGCGAGCGGACCCGGATAAGCGAGCTCTTCGTGCGGCGCGCCCGGCACGTCCCGAAACACGCTGTCGGCGCCAGCTCCACCCAGCACCGCAGAGTCTTCATCGCAGAACAAATCTTCGGCTGGTGCGAACGAAGCCGCGATCACTACCGGAACCTCGCTATCGAGCGCGCTCGCCCAGATAGCTACCGCCTCACCAAATGCTAATCGTCGCTGCTCTCCAAGCGTGACTCCCAAGTTGCCGTCAACTGGAACTCGCGGGCTCGGGTCCTGGAATCCTCGGCCCGGGTTATCCAGGAACCGGATTTCAAATTCGACACGCGCGAAGCCCCGCGCGCTCTGACCCAGCAGGGCGAAGGCGACAGCCAGGAAACACAGCGCCCGTTGGAACCGAACGCGGCGTCTCACGGCACGCCGTCCCTGAGCTGAACCAGTTTCTTGTCTCCCGTGACGCAACGCCGACGTAGACCCTCCGGCGTCTTCTCCACGATGGCAAACTGCCGATGCGCGGAACCCAAGCGAGTTTGACCGACCCGGTGGGGAGCCACTTGCGCTTCCTGCGCCAACGCAGACTCTTTCAGCTCCCGATGCCTCTCAGCAGGCTCACGCCAAACGGCGGGCGGCGCACTGTCACTCCCGCAACCGAGGCTCCAGGCGAGACTGCCCATTGCTAAGGCAAACCACCCCCCCCCTGCGCTCCTCTTCACCGATACGTGACTTTCAGAAAACATGCTGTGACTACGTCCCCGATGCATTCTTCCGAGCAAGTTCCTGACCAAAGTAGCCCGCGAGCCTCCCTAGCGCCGGGACCATCTCTCGGATCACCTGGCCCGGGATGTACTCCGGTGAGGCGTAGTGCATTACGCACTCGAGCCGCCGCTCTTCGAGCACAAATTGTTTAATGGCGCCCAGGTGGGGTTTCAGTCCCTCAAGCAGTTCCCGCAGCAGCAGATCTTGATGAAGCCGCTCCGCGAGGCCCTGCGCACAGTAGCGATTTTGAAGCCACCCATCAGCCCATCGAGCGCCCGTAGAGAAAGGCTCCAAGCCAGGCGGAGTCCGCTTGTAGTGAACGTAGTTACGCACAAGCACCGGAGACGCTTCAGCGAACTCGATCACGATCCGCCCTTGGTCAGGCGAGACCAAGATAGATTTGCCGTCCACCTCACCCTTCATACGGCCAAGTTCGAAGCGCTGCGCGCTCGGCTCGAATCTGAGGCCCAAATCCGCAGCGGTGCGCGGATACTCTTTGCGAGCGAGCTCG
This sequence comes from Pseudomonadota bacterium, assembly GCA_039796375.1. GTDB lineage: Bacteria > Myxococcota_A > Polyangia > Polyangiales > Polyangiaceae > SZUA-265. The sequence goes on along the minus strand of JBDKJZ010000315.1, from coordinate 790 downwards.
CGCCCAGCCTTCCGCCGCAGCGCGCCGACCAGTGTTCCCGAAAACAGCACGAGGCCAATCGGCAAGGCGTCAACCCAAGAAAGATCCACGCAGGTGCTCTAGCGCAGGCCGGCGCGAAAGTTCAGAGGCTCCACTGGATCGAGCGGTGAAACAACGGCCCGCTAGCCTTCTGCGCTGGTTGTAACAGCATCGCTTGCCGTCAGTGGGATTGCTTCCAGACCCGTGGGGTCCCACGATCTGCCAGAGGAGGCCCCCCGTCCATCCATGTCTGCCCGCCTGACAACTAGCCCGCCAGCCGCGCCCAAGCCGGAACTACCGGATGATGTTGACCCGGCGCCGCCATGGACGACCGGGCGCCAAGCGAGTCTTACGGAGTCCCCCGGTACGATCCCAGCGGAGCCCCCGCCCTGGGAAAACGAGTATGAAGGCTCCGTCTCCTGGGGCGACGAGCGACTCCTCGTTCCCTAGCTCGACCCAACGCTAGCTTAGCGAAACCGTGAAATCGCCACCGCAATAGCGGCAAACCGCATCTTGAAGCGACAGTCGGACCGGCTCCTTGTGGTCCACCGCCAGCGCGTCCGCGTACCACCAGGCCGTGTGTGGCTTCAGGCCAGTGACGCCAGTTTCCAGTTCGTGGACGCGAGAGCGCGCAACGCCGAGAGTCCTCGCGAGCTGACTCACAGAGACCCCTTGGTCGAGCCTGAGCTTCTTCAGAGTCACGCCTGCGTTGGTCGTCTTGGCCTTCTTGACCTGAACGTTGACCGTGTAGTCAATTTCCGCACGAGCGAGC
>JBDKJZ010000314.1:0-6909 GCA_039796375.1 Pseudomonadota bacterium | reverse complement strand
CCGCTGCCAAAGTTCACGAGGCAGCGCCTAACGCTCCCACGGTTCCCGGCGGCGGCGCCGGCCCGCTTGCCTCGGGGACCCCAGAAGGGGAGCCGTTGCCCCAGCCGGGCACACCGGCGAGCGCAGTGCCGACCCTACGGCGTCTCACGCGATCGCAGTATCAGCAATCGATGCAGGCTGTGTTCGGTCGGGACTTGAACATCCCCTTTGAGCTAGAAGTTGAGACATCCCTAAATGGTTTGGGTGCCATCGGGGCGGCTGAACTGGCAGTCTCCGAGCGAGCGATTGAGCAGTATCGGGTCGCTGGCGAGGCGGTAGCAGCGGCGGCCTTCGCGGACGCGGGAGTTGCTGCGAGCTGGGTGGGATGTGACGCCGAGCAAGAATTCTGTGCGCTCTCGTTCCTTGAGGCCTTCGGCCAACGCGCGTTTAGACGCCGCTTGTCTGAGAGCGAGCTGTCTCGGTACCTGACCGTGTACCTAACGTCCAAGACGGCCCTAGGCACCGGGCTCGCTGGGCTCGAGTTTGCGGTCGCCGGCATATTGCAGTCGCCGAACTTCTTGTATCGGGTGGAACTGGGGCAACCCAGTACGGCCGATCCCAACGTGTACGCGCTGTCGGAGCACGAACTTGCTTCCAAGTTGGCGTACTTCCTGTGGGACGGGCCTCCAGATGTTGACTTGCTCGCAGCGGCCGATGCCGGAGCGTTGAGCACCGCTCAAACTCTGAGTAGCCAAGTACAGCGCTTGCTCGCCTCTCCGCAGCACCGCGTCGCTCTGGAGAGTTTCTTTGATGATGCCCTCGGGCTCCGCAGACTGGAAGAAGTCGACAAGCTCAGCAGCGTTTATCCCGAGTTTGACCAAAGCTTGGCGGCCGACTTCAGGACTCAGACCCGGCTCACGCTTGCTGACGCCGTTGTCCGGGGCCTCGATTTTCGGGCGGTGCTGGCCGACAACACCACCTTTGTGAACTCACGTTTGGCTGAGTTCTACGGTATCCCCGGCACGTTTGGGACAGACTTCGTCGCGGCAACCTTTCCGGTGGAGAGCTTGCGCCCCGGCGTGTTCGGGCATGGCAGCTTGTTGTCCATCCACGCGCATGCTTCAGCGACGTCCCCCACGTTGCGTGGCAAGTTCGTTCGAGAGACCCTGCTCTGCCAGGGCATCCCTGCGCCTCCTCCTGGCGTCGACACCACGCTGCCAGATGCCTCAATGGCTTCAACGACGCGGGACCGTTTCAGTATTCACGCCAGTACCGCCGCCTGTCAGGGCTGTCACTCGCTGATGGACCCGATTGGGCTCGGGCTTGAAAACTTCGACGGTATTGGGCGCTTCAGGGACACAGAGAACGGGTTCGCGATCGATGCTAGCGGTGAGCTAGATGGCGTGCCCTTCGCGAAGCCTGCGGAGCTGGCGGCTGCGATAGCGAACCACCCGAACTTGCCGGAGTGCGTCACCCGAACCGTGTTTCGCTACGGCTGGGGACGTCTGGAGCAGCCTGGGGAGGTCGACGCCGTTCGGCGTTTGGCTCTTCAGTTCTCCGTTTCCAACTACAGTTTCTCTGAGCTACTGGCCGCCGCGGCTCTGAGCGTCGAATTCCGCACTACGGGGGCGTTGGATTGACCATGAAAAGACCTGAGCAAGGTGTCGCGCTGCGCCCACGTGCGACCCGCGTACAAGGGAGCTTATCGCGCAGGACTCTATTGCGCGGCTTGAGCTTGGGGCTGCCCGTCACGATGGGCATCCCTCTGCTGGATCTCATGCTGAACGATCATGGGACCTTGCTCGCGCAGGGGCAGCCGATACCCAGGCGCTTTGGCACGTTCTTCTGGGGCAATGGGCGCGGAGTGGTACCGGAGCGTTGGACGCCGGCTGTGGCAGGTGTTGACTGGGCCTTGAGCCCACAGCTAGAGCCACTTGCAGACGTGAAGGCCTACATCAATCTCGTTACGGGTAGCGAGATTAAGCTAACTAACAGCCCGCGCGGTCACCACAATGGGGTCGTCGGCGTGCTCGCTGGCGCAGACTTCATCGCACAAGAGGCAGGTAACTCGCCTTACCGTTCCACTTTCGCTACTCAGAGCATCGACCAATTGGTCGCTGCGGCCATCGGAAAAGAGTCGCTGTTTCGTTCCCTTGAGCTGGGGATCAGCGAGAGCATCGTGCGGGGAGAAGGCACCACGCTGGAGCACATTTCCCACAATGGCCCGGACAGCGCCAACCCGGCAGAGACCGATCCAGGGGTTCTCTTCGACAGAGTCTTTGGTTCGACGATGAGCCCTGGCGGTCGTTCGCTGCAGCGTACGAGCGAAGCTCGAAAGAGCGCGCTGGACGCCGTGCTTCAGGACATTACTGACCTCCGCGCGCGAGTCGGTAGCCGCGACCGTGTGCGTCTCGAGCAGCACTTCGAACACGTGCGTCGCGTTGAGAACCGGCTCGGCGCGAACGCTGCTCTCGACCAACTTTGCACGGAGGCCGTTCGCCCCAGTGTGCCCGGTGTTGACGGCGGTCGGGAGCCGCTTGCAGAACGCACGCAGGCCATGAGCGATATCATCGCGTTGGCATTTGCCTGCGACATGACTCGGGTCTTCAGTATGCTCTTTTCGGGGAGTGTGTGCGGCACGGTATTCTGGCAAGTTGGCGCGGAACGCGGCCATCACGAGATGTCGCATGACGGAGCAGCAACGCAGGACCTGATGGACGCCGCGACCATCTTCACGATGACGCAGTTCGCGGTGCTCCTAGCGACCCTGCGCGACATGCCTGAAGGCGCCGGCAACGTGCTGGATCAATGCTGTATTCTTGCCTCATCGGATTGCTCGAACGGCGCCACTCATTCGATCGAAGACTACCCCGTCGTACTCGCAGGCGGGGGCGGGGGTAGCCTCAGAAACCCCGGCCTTCACCTCGCGGTGAACGGTGACAACACCAGCAAGATCTTACTCACCGCTGTGCGTGCGGCTGGGGTTCTGGCTACGGAACTAGGCGCGGGTGAGGGCAAAGTGACCGAGAGCATCTCGGCGCTGGAGAGCTAAACGAAGCGCCCTGTGTGGCGAAGCCCCTCGGGGGAAGGTCGCGCTTGGCGTTCATCGCTATCCAATCAGTGGACTTGGATGTTGTCGATGAAGAGGGTTCCCCTCCACGTAGCAGCCTCCTGCAGTCGAAAACCTAACCGGAATTTGGTTACGACGAGGGCGGAGCCGGTACGGTTCGCCTGCCACAACTCCCAACTGTTCTCCTTCAACGGATCCGAATAGTCCCCGTTCACGTAGTCGTCCCCGTTGAAAACGTTGATGTACGCGTCATTGAAGCCAGAGAGCGGGCCTGAGCCAGCGTCAGGCAACAAATAGTAGCGGAAGGACATGTACGGGCTTCCAAACAGCGAGATGCTCTGCCCGGTCGAGCAGGCGTCAATCGAGATTTCCCACGCGCTGGCTTTGGTCACCCGGATTGCCAATGAGCGGCCTGACGCGGCGAACGAGTTGGCCGCAGTTGTTCACGTCGGTCGCTAGATCGGCGCACGACGCACCGCATGCCGTTTTGCCTCCCGCGCAGTTGACGCCGCACTGGCCTTCGGCGCAGACGAGTCCGCCCTCGCAAGCCTTCCCGCACGCACCGCACCGGTTACCGTCATCCTGCAAGGCAACGCACTCGTCGCCACATAGGGTAAGCCCGCCCGCGCAGCGAATAGTGCACTCTTCGCCCTGACAGACACCCTGGCCGCTCCCTCGGCTAGGCGCGGGACAGCTAATCTTGCAGGACCCACAGACCCCATCCGTACACGCCTGACCGGACGCGCACTCGTCGTCGGTGCAGCAGCCGTTCAGGTCAACGCAGCCACCGGCGCAGGACCGACTATTGGGCCCACAGTTTCGGTCGGCACCGCCGTCGCCTTCTTCCGTGGGATTAGGACCCATTCCCCCGGCGCCATGGCTACTCTCACCGCCGCCTGCCCCTGCGTCGACAGCAGGCTCGCACTCAGCGGTCTCAGCGCAACCGGCAAAGTCTTTTGCGCAACCTGGGAGGCTCCAAAGCGCGCTGAATAGCGCTAAGCTCGCAAAAGATTTGCTGACTGCGTCGGACCCCTTGCTCCACTGCACCTGCACGTTCATAGGGTGACTGATATCGCAGCTCGGCCCTCCGCACTACCACTAACGACACTGTGCGCCGCGGTGGAACAGCGAATAGGACTCGCCTGGCATTTGCACCCCAGTGGCTGGAGGGGCGCCCCGGAGAGGGCCGAGATACTGGGAGATTGGAAATAAGATCAGCGGAGCCTCGTGGCCGACCGGTCACCCCTTGAGGTACTTCCCCGGTGAGCAGAAGTAACGCTGACGCTAGCCCCGACCTGAGCGAGCGGCAGCGGGGAGTCTCGGAACAACGTATTGCGCTTCCGAGTCTGCGGGACAGTGCGTGGCTGAGGGGCGCGGCGCTGAGCGATTCGGGACGTCGGGTCGAAATTGGGCCGTCGTGACTCGCGGCACCTCGGTACCCCCCCAAAGAGACTACCGGGACGACTGTCAAGCACAATGCTCCGCCGTCACGATCGTTGCATATCCGGAGAGAAGCCGCGTCGGTGAACGCTGCTCGTTTTCGGTGCGCGAACCTACTATTTCCCGCCAGGAAGCGACCGGTGGTGCCACTACTCTACAAAGTGCCTTACGAAGTAGTTGTGGAAGTCCTGTTCGGTATTGGGACGCCTTAGGTGAGCTTAGACTTTATGAAGATTCAAGCGGTGTGGTTCGGTGTTTTAGGGCTTGTGGCGTGCAGCGGGGCCGAGTTTAAGGCGGCGGACAGCGACCCGGGCAACGTCTCGGCCCTAAACGGATCGGACGCGTCCCTGCCAGGGGTCGGATCCCACGAGCCCGGCCCGGACAGGCCCGGCCCGCACGAAACAGACGGCAGTATCGTCGGTGTCGACGCTGGGTTGGGGGGCCCTGGAGCCGGGGAGGTGGAGCCGCCTCCTTCCGAGACGGGTGGTCAGGGTGGCTCGGGGGCGACCTCAGGAGCCGCAGGCGGGTCGAGCTCCGGGTCAGGCGGGCGTGATTCGGCGGGCGGAGCGCCCATTGGTTCGGCGGGCGGAGCGCCCATTGGTTCGTCAGGCGGAGCGCCCACCGATTGCGCCGCAATTCAATGCGCTGAGCCAGAGTGCGACGCGGAGCACACGCCGGACGTGCCTGCCGGCGCGTGCTGTCCGGAGTGTGTGCCACTTGAGTGCGCGGCCGATAGCGCCCCCTGCGCGCTGCTGGATTGTGCAGGGGACACGCCTGCCGTCGCGAACTCATCCCAAGACTTGATGTCCGAGGTCTCGCCCGGCTGCTGTGAATGCGACAAGCCTGCCTGCGAGGCCCCCTTCGAGAGCTGTGATGTCGTGGGCTGCGATACGCCGGAACGCGACGCCGAGGGATGTTGCCTTTGTCCCATCGCCGAATGCAGCGCCGAAGTGCAAGCCGACTTCAAGAGCTTTCGGACCGAGCTGCTCCGCTCGGAACGCAACGAATGTGAGGACGACGACGACTGCGAGTGGGTGAGCGTCGAGACGGCGTGTGGTGAGGACTGCGGAGCGTTCGTGTCGGGCGAGTTTGACGACTATGCGTCCATGCTGCAGACGTTTGCGGAGGAGGTGTGCGTCGAGTGTTCTTCCGGGCCCACGGCGTGCCCAGCCTTCGCCCCCTCGCGCCCCAAGGGACATTGCAAGGCCGGACATTGCCGGTAGAGGTCCAGGTGATGACGTTCGTGTGTTGGGGGGAGGAGACTCATTCAACTCACCCCAGTCTACTCGCCGCGCTCGTCTCATTACGCCGGCGAGCCGCCAGCTGCGGTACTTCGGGTACGATGTGGGCACGAGTCTCTCGCCCGGTAGGTGGTTTTCCCTGGTGAAAGTCGCAGGGAACCTTGCCAAAGTGCGGCGCCTGACGTGGAGGCTCTTGCTTGAGACTATTGACCCGACCTGTGCTGCCGCTTCTCGTTGCTGGTTGGCTCTTACTAGGAGTTGCCGAACGGGCCTTCGCGCAAGCGGATTCTAGCCCAACAAATCCTGCGTCTTCGGCGCCAAGCTTGGGAGCGCCGTTGCCGAACGAGCTGGAACAAGCGGCACGCGAGACGGTGGCTTCGGAAGCTGCGGTATTGCAGGCTGGGTTGATAGGCGAGAAGCAGAAGATTGAAGCTGCGCTTGGCGACATTCAAGCGGGAATCGCCCGCGCGGCGGATCGAGCCAACCTGGCCCAGTTCGAGCTGCAATCTGCAGACGCCCGTTGGCAAAAAGCCGAGCAAGCGGCAAAGCAGTTTGCGCTGAGCGCCAAAGAGCGAGCTGAAGCGGCGTTCAAGGGAGCATCGCTCGCTCTTGAGCAAGAGTTGAACCGAGCGGCGCAGCGCATCGAGAACGAAGTGCGGAGCCAGTTACAGGCGCTGAAGACGCGTGCGCTAGAGCAGGCGAAAGAAAAGCTTCGGTCGTGGACGGCGGAGCAAGCGCCGGAGCTGGCGTCGCTGGTCACGCAGGTGGAAGACCTAGTTGAGCGGGGTGAGGCTTACCAAAAAGAGTTCGAAGAAAAGCGCGCCCAACTAATGGAGGTGGTGGCGTTCGCCAAGTCGCTCAATAAGCTGGACAAAGAAGGGGTGACCCAGGCCGTCTATGAAACGCTCGGGCTGCGCCGGGGCGCGCCGTTGCCCCTGCCCGCCCTCGGTCCCCTGTACACCGGGTGCAGCCTGATCCACCGAGGTCGCTACATGCCCGGGGCTGATCCGTACTTTACCCCCGTTTGTGCGGGCACGCTGACTGCCCTTGAGGTGATGGCGGTTGCGCTCCCACTGCTATCGCCGTTCCTGGGCGGTTCGGACGGTGAGATGGTGGGGCCCTCCGTGCATCACCTGTTCGCGTCAAGCTACCTGCTCGACTATAAGAAAAAGTCCGCAT
>JBDKJZ010000313.1:0-6933 GCA_039796375.1 Pseudomonadota bacterium | reverse complement strand
TCCACGGCCTTGTTGCAACGGCCCCAATTCTTTCAGATTGCTGCGACTAGGCTTAGGCAAACGGAGGAACTCGGGCTTCGTCAGCAATTGCTGTTTGCGCTGCTCCATCCGGAGGCCGCCGCGAGAGTCCCCACGTCTAGCTTGCAGAGTGGGCTGAGTACGGATCCGGTGACGCGCTGGGCTGTGACCGAGGCGTTCACCGCTCGCGACGATGCGCGCCAAGTGACCCGAGTCTCGACGCTCCTCCGCTCACCGGAGCACCACGTGAGAGCCGCCGCCTATGCTGGGCTTGCCGTTAATGGACGCCCGACCTCCACGAGTCAGTTGATCGCGGACTACCTGAGGGAGCCGGACGCGGAGCTGCGCCGCGCGCTCGTCCGTGCGCTGCGGGGCAGGCCGCAGGGGTCGGAGCGGGATCGCGTGCTCAGCCTCGCGCGACGGACTGATCCGGATCCGGCGGTCCGCGCCCTCGCGACCTCGCAACACGGGCCGTCAGGTGAACTCGGTGCACCCAAGATCGGCCATGAGGCCGCCTGGTTCGCTCTGGAGCCTGCGGATCCTGCGCGCAAGGCGGACGCCGCCGCGCCGTTGGTGGGGGTCTCGCTCGGCTTTGGGCGAGCGCTCATCACGCGAGTTCCCGCAGATGGTCTGCTGGTGATACTAGGCCTGAGCGGTGACGACGCCGAACTGAGGTTAGGCTCTCCCCCGAAAGGACACTCCAGTGAGTCCGCGAAAAGCGACTAAGCCCCCCGACTCTGCAGCCAGCTTCGAATCCACGATCCACCGCCTCAGCGAGATCGTGCAAGAGCTTGAGGCTGGCGAACTGCCGCTTGAAGACTCACTTCGCTTGTTCGAGGAGGGGGTCGGCTTGGCGCGCCGTTCCCAGAGCATTCTGGACGACGCGGAGAGGCGAGTTGAGCAGTTGCTGAGCGTAGACGAAGACGGCGAGCCGACAGTGAAGAACATCGATCCGGACTCGGAGCTCTAGGAGCGCACCGACGGTGTTATCTGGAGGCGACCGATGGACACGTTGAACTCAGAGCGAAAAGGAGGCCAGGTGATCCGGACAGTCGACACCGCGGCGGCGCTAGTCATCGGAAACGAGCTGCTCAGCGGCAAAGTCGCGGACCAGAATCTGCACCCGCTGGCGGTGACGCTTCGCGGGCTCGGAATTACGCTGAAGCGAGTGGTGGTCACGGCTGACGACCGCGAGTTGCTTGCCGCCGAGCTGAAACTACTGAAGGCCAGCCACGATGTCGTGTTCACCAGCGGTGGTGTTGGCCCGACCCACGACGACGTCACGCTTGAAGCGGTGGCGGACGCCTTCGGAGTCGCAGCCTCAGTGCATCCGGTGCTCGCGGACATGCTGCGCGTGCACTATCAGGAGGCTCTGACAGAGGCGCACCTGCGCATGGCCCTCGTCCCAGAAGGCGCTGAGCTGCTCACCGCCCAAGGGATTGGGTGGCCCACGGTCGTTAAGGGCAACGTCTGGGTGCTGCCCGGGGTGCCGAAGTTGTTTCGTATGAAGCTGACCGTGCTGCGCGAGCACCTAAAGGGCCCCCAGCCCTTCTTCTCTCGGGCGGTGTATTGTCAGCTGGACGAAGGGCATCTCAAGACCTGGCTAGACGCGATCGTGAGCGAGTTTCCCGACGTTGAGATCGGCTCTTATCCGCGCCTGTTTGATGCGGACTACAAGACCCAGGTGACCTTCGATGCTCGCAATGCCGCACAGGCTGAGCGGGCGCAGAGTGCGTTTTGCGCGCTGCTGCCTCGTGGTGAACCGGTCCGAAAAGATTGACGTCAGCTGGCGTCCGGGTGGCGAAACCGGGCATTCGCCACGTGAGACAATAGAGTGGCTGCCCGGAAACCCAGCACTTGCTGCTGGCACATTCTCTGCAACTGGGCGGCCGATGAACTCAACTGCTACCAGCCGACCTCAACTGCGTGAGCGCCTGCTCTGTGCGGGCCCCGAGGTCTTGAGCGACGCCCAACTGCTCGCGCTGCTACTCGGTTCGGGGACTCCGCGCGCGTCGGTGGATGAGCTCGCCCACCGCCTGCTTTCACTGGCGGGCTCGGCCGCTGGGTTGCACCACATTCGGGGTCTGGCGCCCGAAGTGACGGGGGTCGGTCCCGCGAAAATCGCTCGGTTGTTTGCGGGTCTCGAGCTCGGGCGACGGTCGCTGGCTTCGGGGGTGCCGCTCGAGATTCACTGCGAACAGGATGTTGCGCGTTGGGCCCGAGGCCGCTTGATCGAACTCGAGCACGAGGAGGTGTGGCTCCTCAGCCTAGACGCTCGAAACAGGTTGAGGGCTACAACCAGAGTGGCGCAGGGAGGTAGTCACGGGTGCGCGCTCACGCCCCAAGATGTTCTCAGGCCAGCCGTTCGAAACGGAGCGGCGGCGATCATTCTGGTTCACAACCATCCGAGCGGCGATCCGACCCCCAGCCGGGATGACCTGGCGATGACCGAGCGCGTGGCGAAAGCGGGTGAACTCCTTGGGATCCCCGTGCTGGACCACATTGTTGTCGCCCGGGATGGGGCTCGCTCAATAGGTCGGGTACTTGGCTGGTGACGTGAGGGCGCATGCCGGCGAGCTTGGGCGGATAAATAAGAGCAGAATCATTCATCGCTTGGCGCGCAGCGGGTTGGCTCCCGATGCAAAGCTCCAGTAATCTGGCCCGAATGGAGACCCCGCCCGTCAACTTCGCGGCTTTGACCGACGTCGGGCGTAAGCGCGAACACAATGAAGACAACTTCTTGGTCGACAAGAAGCTGTCGCTCTTCGTGGTCTGCGACGGGATGGGGGGACACGCCGCCGGCGAAGTGGCCAGCGCGATGGCGGTGCGCTCAATTCACGAAGAGGTCAAGAAAGAGGCCGATCTGCTCGCCGACTACAGCGCGGGCAAGCAAGGGGCGGCCAAGGTCAGCAAGCGCGAAATCTTGAACCTGCTTGAGTTCGCTGCCAATCGCGCGTCCGGCACGATCAACGACGCGGCCACCAAGGACCCTGCAAAGCGCGGCATGGGAACCACCCTCGTCGCGGTGCTGCTTGTTGGAGGCCAAGCCTTCATTGTTCACGTTGGAGACAGCCGCATTTATTTGATGCGCAACGGCGTGCTGGAGCAGCTGACTGATGACCACAATGTTCACAATGAGCTGATCAAGCGTAAGAAGCTCACGAAAGAACAAATCCACCAGCTCGCCCCAAAGAACGCAATCACCCGGGCGGTGGGTGTTTACGAAAGCTGTGAGCCCGACACCTTGGTGATGGACGTGGTCGCGGGGGACCGTTTTCTGCTTTGCACGGACGGGTTGTCCGAGTACTTCGACGCGCCCCACGGCACGTGGGCCGAAATGGGCAAGATCCTCTCCAATCCGGACGGCGACGCCTCGGTCAAGCAGTTCATTGATACCGCGAACTCCCGCGGTGGAAAGGACAACATCACCGCGGTGATCGTGACCGTCGGCGAGATGGGGGACGATGTCACTCGAGCCGCCCGGTTAGAGCTAAAGAAGCAGGTCCTCTCCCAGATGCCGCTGTTCCGGCAGCTCGATGAGCGTGAAATGCTTCGCGTGCTGCAGGTCACGGAAGTCGAGCCCTACAAGGACGGGGAGCGAGTCATCACCGAAGGGGAACGCGGTGAGTGCCTCTATATTGTGCTCGATGGGCAGGTCCGCGTGATTCGAGGCGAGACTGAGGTGAAGACGCTCAGCGTTGGGGAACACTTCGGCGAGATGGCCTTGATCAGGAGTCAGCCGCGGTCAGCGAGCGTCGAGTCCGTTGGAAACAGCGAACTCTTGCAAATCCGTCGCGCGGACTTCTTCGAAATTCTGCGAAGCCAGCCTCGGATCGCGGTGAAGCTACTCTGGCAATTCACTGGGGTGCTCGCCGATCGGCTTGCAGACACCACCCGCGATCTCGGTGTGGCTAAGGTGGAGTTGGCGGAGGAGTTGTCACCTGAAGACATCACCGAAGAGCTGTTCGCGAACGACGAAGAGGATCAAGACCGAAAAACCATTGAGCTGCCGCCTCCACCCGACCCTGAGGATGAGGGCGACATCGAAGTCGTCGTCGTCGGTGACCCGCAGCGCTAGCGGTGGGAACCAGGTAGCGAAACCGCGCACACCCCGCTGATGCGGGCGCAGACGCATTCGGAATGCGCTCGAGTGGGTCGACTTCCGTTGCAGTTTCGTCGCTGGACGGCTAGCGTCGGCCGCCGTGGTGGGTCGATCCAACGAGGTTAAACGCTTGAGAACGGGATCCGTCTTAGCGGCGCTGGCTGCGGTTGGGCTGCTGCTCATGACCGATAGCTTGAAGGCCGAAGAGCCAAGAACTGTCCGTGAGCCTGACGTGCTCAGCGAGGCCGCTGAAGTGGTCTCGGTCGTAGACGCGTTCGACGGAGAAGATCCGTTCGATCTCCACTTCCGGCTCGGTTTTCAGCAAACCTGGAAGTCCTCAACTCTCACCCGTGAGACCCACAGCACCGAGGCTCAGTTCTCGAGTGGGGGGTTCACCGCCAATAACCTCAAGGTGGCTGAGTACACGGAAGTGACGAGCCGCATGAACACGCGCTTGGATATTGGTGTCTACCAAGATCTCGCGTTGGTGGTGCGAATGCCTGTGATCCTCAGCAACGATCGTAAGCTCGACGGTGCTCCCGGCGCGCTCGCCTTACAAGGTGTTCCCGGGGAGACGCTCTTCAGTGTTCCCTTCGATTCGCCGACGCGGAGCGGTATCGAGTACCTGGCCATAGGGCTGGAGACCGACTTGCTGAGTCAGTGGCGCGACCCGACCAAGCCCACCTGGAACTTCGGTGTTGAAGGTCGCTTCGACATTTCGGAGCCGATGCGCGCGTGTACGGAGGCTCCGGCAGCGGGTCAGGTCAAGTGCGCTGACCCAGGCGACATCAATCGAAATGGGACTCCGGACCGAGCGACGACGCCCAACGCGATTGAACTTGAAGGAAGCAATTTCTCCGGCGGGCGGCGCCCCGGAGTCTCGCGGGGGACCACGGGCCTCGCGTTTCACACGTACATGTCCAAACGCGTGAAGTACCTGGAACCATATGCGGGCATTGAGGGTTTGATCGAGTTTCAGAACGCTTCAAGCGAGTACGGCAGGACGGACATTCAGGGGGCGCTGGTGAATCACCCGCCGCTCAGCGGCACACTGGTCATGGGTATGGCGGTCATCCCTTGGGAGGCGCGCGAGAAATACCAGCGGATCGAATTCGATACGCGGTTTTCAGGAACGTACCGTTCTGAGGGGCGCGACTATTCTGAGCTCTTCGATGCCATAGGTAGCAGTGAGGCAGCCTCTCTTCGAGACCCCAAATTCTCTCAGTACCAGGCTTCGAGCGATCCCGAGGTGCTGTCGGAGGTGAACGAGAACTCGTCCAAGATCTACGCGACCGGAATTACCGATGTCCAGCAGCACGGGAGCTACAACTTCATGGGTGGCGCGACGTGGTCTGCCACTGAGTTCGTGAAGTTCAACGCAGGCGCCTCGGTGACGTTAGTTCAGGGGCACCTGATCACGTTCGACCAGCCCTGTAACCCTGATTTCAAGGGCGATATTGGAAAGGCCGGTCCCTGCCGCAACACCGGTGGTGCCACGGTAGCTGATCTCGTCGCCACGGGGATCCCCAACGCGAACTATCGGGAAGTGCTGAACATCCCGGGGCGGCGTTTTCGGGTCGACTCCTCATCGGAGTTTGATCTGTGGCTCAACGCCACGCTGATGTTCTGAGGGCTTCGTGCACGGCCGTGGCTACTGGCGAGCGAGCGTAGGGCTTGTTGTGGCCTCGGCGCTGTTTGCTGGGGTGGCTACTGCGCAGAATCCAGCGGCTGAGGGGCGCCCACTGGACAGAGCGGAGGCCGTAGAAGCTGCAAGTGGACCCAGCCGGACGGACGCGGGCGCGGACACCGGGGTTGCGGAGCCGAGCCCGTCGCCTGAGTCGGCTCCTGCAGCTGCCTCGCCGCGGCCAGTTGATGAGGCACTTAGCCCACAGCATCGGCAGATGTTGGCAGCCCTGGACGCGATACTCCCCGAAGCGGTCGCGGATTTGGATATCCGGGCTGACTACATCGCGCCATCGGCGACTGGCGAGATCGACGACAGCGCGCTGCTTGCCCGAGTGCGTGAGGGTTGGGTGGTGGCGCCTCAATTGATCGAGCGTGGTGGCGCCTTCGTGCTTCGGCTCACGGTCGCTCAGCCTCACAGTCGTACGCTCTCGGTTCGGGCAGAGGTGGTCACTCCGCGCACGCTCGAGGTTCGCGCCCTGAGCATGATGCGTGAGCTGACGCGCGTAGAGCCGGCGCAGGGCGAGTTGACCCCGTCCACCCTTTCTGCCCAGGCAAGAAATGGAGCTGCATCTCCAGGGCGGGCGGTGCTGGCCGTGACTGGGGCGTTGACGGGAGCCTTCGTCGGGATCGCGGTCGAAGAACTCGGCGGCTCGGAGGAGGCGGCACTAGTTTATCCGCTGATGTCGTTGGGCGCAGGTGTCGGCGTGGGAGCCTCGCTCGTTATCGCGGAGGAGTGGAATATCAACGTCCCAGAGGCGTGGACGTTGACCGCCAGCGTGTTGTGGCCGACGACTGCGGCGCTCCTCGTGGCAGATACCCGAGGGCTCAAGCACGATAGCGAACGTTACCTGTTCGGTCTCGCCGGCACCTCGCTTGGGCTGGCGCTCGGGACTTCGCTCGTTTCGTTCAGCGACGTCAGCCACGGGGACGCGATTCTACTGCACTCTGGCGCGTTGTTCGGAGCTTTCTACGGCAGTCTCGGCCAAGGGCTGTGGACGACAACGACCCTCCAGCCCAAGTCACTGGGCGTGGGCGTGGGCATGGCCGCTGGGCTAGTCACCGGGGGGCTCTTGGGAGCCCAGTTGGAACTCCCAGGCTCGGACGTGCTGTTTCTGGACTTGGGGCTC
>JBDKJZ010000312.1:0-6960 GCA_039796375.1 Pseudomonadota bacterium | reverse complement strand
CGTTACTCACTCCTCGGGTCAAGAAGGTGATCCCCTGGGTCGCGTATCCTGCGCTCTATCTCGTGCTTCTTGTCGCCTTCGCTTACCTAGCGTTTCCGTATGAGCGCGTTGAAAAACGAATCATTTTGGGTTACGCGCAGTCCCAAGCGACCTCGCCCGAACCGAAGCGGATGCAGATCGGCGATACCACCTGGTCCTGGCGCTTCCCCGGAGTGGTGCTTGAGGACGTGCAGCTGATCGGACCGAAGCCGAAAGCCAAGCCGGACGGCGCAGAGCCAGAGAAACGCGCGGTGATACACATTGAAAGCGCCTATGTCGGCGTGTCGGTGCTGCCGCTGTTGATCGGGACGACCCGGGTGGTGTTCGACATCGACGGCTTCGGGGGCGAGCTTTCCGGTTCGTTCCGGAAGTCAAACGACGACGTCCGCCTGGAGGTGGAACTGGACGAAATCAAACCCGGGCAGCTCCCTGGAGTCGCGGAAGCCCTCCAGCTGCCCATGGAAGGCTCCTTGAGCGGAACAATCAACTTGTCCCTTCCTGAGGGCAAGTACTCGGCCGCCGAGGGCGAGGTGCGGCTTGAGCTCGAAGGCTTGTCGCTTGGTGACGGCGAGACTTCGATTCGTGGCTTGCTTGCGTTGCCAACGGCGAATGCGGGGACATTGACGGTTGAAGCCACCGCCAGTCAGGGTCGCGTAAAGTTAGACAAGTTCGCGGCTTCCGGCGAGGACCTTGAGCTGAGCGCGGATGGCAGACTACGCCTTCGTGAGCCGCTGCTATCGAGTAACATCGAGCAGATGAACTTGAGCTTCAAGTTCACGGACAAGTACCGGGACACCAGCGACATTACGCGCAGTTTGCTTGGCAAGCCGGGTGAAGCACGTGGCGGCCTAATCGATATGGACCCTAAGGTTAAGCGAGCCAAGGGACCTGACGGGGTCTATAACTGGAAGGTTTCCGGTCGCTTAGACGCGTTGGTTTTCGCCCCGGGAATGTCGGCTCCGTTGCGAGCCCAACCGAACCCCCAGAGTCCGCAGGCGACGCCCCCCAGTACTCCCTGAGCCACGATGACTGTTCGGGGCACCGTCGGTCGTCGAGAAAATCGACGTCGTCGCTCTACGCCGTATCGCAGGCGGCGAACATCTGCTACGCACACATCGGGGAGCTCAACGCACGCCGAGACGGCTAGTGACGCGGTCCATCGAGCGGCTTCAGGTTGCTGCGCGAAAGCGTACCGATTAGCCGTATATACTGATGCCCCGAATAGAGTTGGCTTGTATGACCCGCGATGTTGCGGCTTCGAAACGTCTATCCAGGGCGTTTGAATTCTCCGAAGCTCAGCTTCCGCAGCTAGACTGGGTATCAGCATCGGAATCTTATCGCCTGGGCGAATTACCGGTCGGGAAACAGTCGCCTGCAAAACCTGCACTCGAGAGTCTAGTTGCCAGAAGGCCAATTCTAGTTGTCAACTGACCCCACTGGCGCGGCGTGTGCTGCGCCACTGACGCTATCAAATCAGGCTCCCAGCGGCGCCTACCCCGTGAACACCACATCCTGCCTACCACTTCGGAAAACATGATCCCTAAGCGCTTTTTTGTTGTCCTCGCCACGTTCCTGCTCTCAGTGCTCCTCTATGTGGACCGCGTGTGCATCTCGACCGCAAAGAGCGGTGTCCAGGCGGACCTGGGCATCACAGACACCCAGTTCGGTGTGGTTATGTCCGCCTTCGCGATCGGTTACGCCCTGGCGCAGACGCCCTCAGGGATGCTGGCCGATAAGCTAGGGGCTCGCCGCATCCTCGCCACCATCGTGGTGACTTGGTCGGTGTTCACTGGGCTGAGCGCTCTGGCTTGGAACTATACGTCGATGTTGGTGATCCGCTTTCTCTTCGGAGTCGGCGAAGCGGGGGCTTTCCCAGGCATGGCGCGTGGCGTCTATTCGTGGATTCCCCAACAGGAACGCGGCCTAGTCAAAGGCATCAACTTTTCCGGTTCACGTCTAGGCGCTGCCTTTGCTTACCCCGTGCTGGCTACGACGATAGGCCAATTGGGGTGGAAGACCACGTTCCTGATCCTCATGGTCGTCGGCTGCGTATGGGCGATCGCCTGGTGGCTGTTCTTCCGCGATGAGCCCGCAGACCACCCGAGCATCTCGAAGGAAGAGCTCGCGTACATCCAGGGCAATCGGCAGGCGGGTTCGGACACTGCTCCGGCGGGCAAGATGCCGATCAGTCTCATGCTGAAGTCCCCGGGTTTGTGGTTGATGATGACCCAGTACCTCTTCGCCAACTTCACGACCTTCTTCTGTCTGACCTGGCTCTATCCCCACGTGAAGAAGACCTACGACCTCACGGCGACCGATGCTGGGTTGTATGCGATGATCCCGCTGCTTTGCGGTGCTGCCGGCAACATCGTCTCCGGGTTCGCCGTCGACCGTATCTACGCTACGGGTCGCCACTCGCTCTCTCGCAAGCTGCCGGCGATTCTAGGTTTCTCGCTCACTGCTGTTGGCATGATCATGAGCGTCCAGCAGACGACGGTCGGTCCGGCAATCTTCTGGCTCTCGCTCGCCGTGTTCGGCGTGGATATGGTGCTCAGCCCGTCATGGTCGTTCTGCATCGACATCGGAGGCAAGCACGCGGGCCAAGTCTCTGGGACCATGAACATGGCTGGCAACCTAGGCTCGGCGATTATTGGTATTGCGTTTCCTACGCTCATCATCTGGACCGGTGGCACTGACGTGTTCTTCTATCTGCTCGCTGGTTTCAGCGTCGCTGCCGCCGTCTGCTGGATGCTCGCGGATTCGACCAAAAAGATCCCCGAGCTGCCTGCCTAAGGCGGTTTGGTTCGGCGGTCAGCTAGGTATTTGCCCGCCCAGAACTCCAGCCGGAGCCTTTTGAGGTTGCGGCTGGAGTCAGCGTCGCCTCAAGCAGCCGCATGTCCGCCCCAGCCCGGCAGGGATCCGGATTGGGCTGTAGCCAGAAAGAGGGGCTTGGGCTAAGCGCGTGGCAATGAAGAGTAGCCATCCCTCGGTACCGCCGTCGGATCCCTGTACCTCGCCGCCTCCGTCGGTAGCTTCGGCGCACGGGCAGAGTGCCTCCGGTGCCGCGCTGGCGCTGCCGGTTGCCGCCTTGGGTGTTGTGTACGGGGATATCGGGACGAGCCCGCTTTACGCGTTAAAGGAGTGTGTCACAGGCGCTCACGGCGTAGCGCCGACCCCCGAGAACGTGCTCGGCATACTGTCGCTCATGTTCTGGAGCGTGATCTTGGTTGTCAGCGTGAAGTACCTCACGCTGGTCATGCGTGCCGACAACCAAGGCGAAGGGGGTATTCTTGCGCTGCTCGCGTTGCTTCCTGAAAAGGCAGAGAGGCGAAAGACAGGACGGATCGGGGCGCTCACGGCGCTGGCGTTGTTCGGCGCGTGCCTGCTCTATGGGGACGGAATCATCACGCCCGCGATCTCCGTCCTTTCCGCGACCGAGGGGCTACAGGTAGCGACTTCCGCGTTCAAGCCCGTGGTCGTGCCCCTGACCATCGCGATCATCCTGGGCTTGTTCGCCATACAAAAACGCGGCACCGCTGTCATCGGCAAGTTGTTCGGTCCAGTCATGGTGGTCTGGTTCGTCACGATTGGGGCGCTCGGCGCGTTCCACTTGAGCAAACATCCGGAGGTACTCGCGGCGATCAATCCAGCTTATGCGGTCTCGTTCTTTCAGCAGCACGGCTCGCACGCGTTTCTGGTTCTGGGGTCAGTGGTACTGGTGATCACGGGCGGTGAGGCGCTCTATGCTGACATGGGTCACTTCGGCCGCCGCCCGATTCAGCAGGCGTGGTACGTGCTGGTGCTGCCTGCGCTGCTACTGAACTATTTTGGTCAGGGGGCGCTCCTAACGACCGCGCCAGACGCGGAGACCCTCGCACAGGTGGCATCCAATCCCTTCTATGCGCTCGTGCCCAAGGGGCCGTTGGTTTATCCGCTTGTCGCCATATCAACGCTGGCGACGGTCATCGCGTCACAGGCGCTGATTTCGGGCGCGTATTCGCTGACGCGTCAGGCCGTCCAGCTCGGTTATCTGCCCCGCGTCACGATCAAGCACACATCCAGCTCAACCGAGGGGCAAATCTACATCCCTGAGGTCAACGCGGCGCTTGCCTTCGGGTGCGTGGGGCTAGTGCTCGCTTTCCAGGAGTCGTCGGCCCTTGCCGCCGCCTATGGCGTTGCTGTTACGGGAACGATGGGGATCACCACCGTGGCGTTCTATGTGGTCACCCGCCGGCGCTGGAACTGGCCGGTAGCGAAAGCGCTGCCTATCGCGCTCTTCTTCCTAACAATCGACATCGTGTACTTCGCGTCAAACACGCTGAAGTTCTTCGACGGAGGGTTCGTTCCGATTGTGATCGGCATAGGGCTATTCACCTCGATGGTCGTGTGGAAGCGGGGGCGCGAACTGCTCGGTCAGCACTTTGCGAAGCTGGTGCGACCACTGGCTCAGTTTATCGACGCGTTGAAGGCCGGTCACTTCAAGACGGACACTGGCGAGGAGCTCCCGCTCGTCCGCGTACCTGGCGTTGCGGTGTTCCTGACGTCAAGCCCGGACGGCACGCCGCCACTGTTGCTACATCACGCTCGCTTCAACAAAGCGCTGCACAATGTCGTCTTGTTGCTCACGGTAATCAACGAGCGTGTGCCGCGTGTGCTCGACGAATATCTAACGGTCGACGCGCTAGAGCAGGGGTTCTACCGCGTACAAATCCGCGTTGGCTTCATGGAAACGCCGAACGTGCCGCGGGCGCTCGCAGATGCCGTGCTTCGCTTCGAGCTGCCGTTCGTGCTCGACGATGTGACCTACTACCTAGGCCGCGAAACTCTTCTCGCGACCGGAGCGGGCAAGATGAGCATGCGCGCCGAGCAGCTCTTCGCGTTCATGAGCCGCAACGCGCAGAATGCCCCCCGCTACTTCGGGATTCCTCCGGAGCGTGTCGTCGAAATTGGCATGCAGATCGATCTTTGAGGCCGAGACTTTACCCGAACCGATCTGTTGCATGCCGCGCCATGCGAACGGCTCAAATGTTTGGAAACGTCCGGCCCAACTCGCAAACTCACGAATTACATTGGACCGATCGGGCAGGAGAAGACCCGCGCTTGAAACGCACGGGCCCTCGCTTCCCGCCGGCTGGAAGGCTAAGAGTGCGCTGAGCGCCGCGGCTCGTGAGCAATCGTCGCTGCTGTATTGCGGGCGGCAAGCGGTGCCCCGAGGCCGCCGGCGCCCTCTGGCTGAATGGGCGCTCTCCACCCTCAGGTGCGCACGGATCTCCTCACCGGAGTCCCAGCGCCGAACGCGCGGGGGCGACTTTCCGGACAGCGCCGTTGACGAGGCGCAGAGTTGCAGGCTAGAGGCCCCCCGTGCTTAGAGTTCCGCCAGATTTTGAAGATTTTGGGGCGGGTCTTTGGGTCGCAACTTCCAATCCTTTGGCACTGACTATTTGATCAGTGAGGGCTTCTTCTGATGGAACCATCGTTTCAACTAGCTGGTCTTACGATTTTCGTCTTGGCCGGGTTCGTGGGTTATCACGTGATCCACAAGATACCGCCGCTTCTTCACACCCCGTTGATGTCGGCCACGAACGCCATCTCCGCGATTTCAGTTGTGGGTGCGATTCTCGTTGCAGGTCAGGAATTTGACGCCATTCGCACGACTCTCGGCGTGATCGCTGTGGCGGCAGCCATGACCAACGTGGTGGGCGGGTTTCTCATTACCGATCGCATGCTGAAGATGTTCAAACCAGCGGCCAAAAAGGCAAAGGAGCAACTATGAGCCGCGGCCTTGTTATTGAAGCGGCGTATCTCGTCGCTGCCGTGTTGTTTATCCTTGGGCTCAAGTCCATGGGCAGCCCGCGCACCGCGCGACGGGGCATGTTCATGGCTGAGCTGGGCATGTTGCTCGCCGTGTTGGGGACCATGGTCAGCGCCAAGGTGATCACCTACGAGTGGATCATCCTTGGCATGGTCATCGGCACGGCGGCAGGCGCTGTGATCTCCGTATGGACACCAATGACCGCGATGCCCCAGCGAACCGCGCTGTCGCACGCGTTTGGGGCTCTGGCTGCCGCGTTGGTCGGGGTCGCCCAGTACTACAACCTCGGCGCCGCAGCCGGTCTAGGCAAGATGACCGCGATTGGTCTCGAGGTGTTCCTGGGGGGACTGACCTTTACCGGCAGCATGATGGCGTTTGGCAAGCTTCAGGGGATTCTGCCCGGCGCCCCAATGACCTACAAGGGTCAGAACGTATCGAACATGATCCTGCTCGCGGCGCTAATCGCGTCCGTCGTGTGGATTGTCATCGACCCGAGCCAGACCTGGGTGTTTTACGCCATGGTCGGGCTCTCATTGGTGTTCGGTGTGCTTCTAGTTATGCCTATTGGCGCTGCGGATATGCCTGTGGTGATCGCGCTCCTCAATTCGTACGCCGGGTTAGCGGGCTGCGCCACTGGCTTCGCGCTGGACAACAGCATTCTGATCGTCGCGGGCGCGCTCGATGGCGCCTCTGGGTTCATTCTCTCGGTGTTGATGTGCAAGGCGATGAACCGTTCGATGACGAATGTGCTTTTCGGCGCATTCGGCAAAGCGCCTGAGGCTGTTGCAAGCGCCGCCTCCGAACTGGGTACTGTGCGCAGCATGGGTCCGGATGAGGCGGCTTACCTGTTGGAAGCTGCTAGCCGCGTCGTGATTGTGCCCGGCTACGGCATGGCGGTATCGCAGGCCCAGCACGTGGTGAAGAAGCTGACCGATCTGCTGTCCGCGCGAGGCGTAGATGTGCGTTTCGCGATTCATCCAGTAGCGGGGCGCATGCCTGGTCACATGAACGTTCTCTTGGCTGAGGCTGGCGTTGAATACGACAAGCTCTACGACATGGACCAAATCAACGATGACTTCGCGAGAACTGACGTTGCGATAGTTATCGGT
>JBDKJZ010000311.1:0-6998 GCA_039796375.1 Pseudomonadota bacterium | reverse complement strand
CCTTGGTAGGTTTTTCCGATGGGATCGCAGGTGATGTCCGTCACGATCAGCTGGGGCCGAGAATCCTGGCAATAGATGATCGTGTTCTGGCGAAATGCTCGACCGAAGACCACCGCTTCTTCGCGAGAGATTCCGTGCACCAGCAAAGCCGGCTCACGCCAAACGCCATCAGGTTCATCCTCATATCCAACGCACTGTTCGACCCGGTAGCAACCCAGGATGAGCAAATCGCGAAGCACCAGCTGCCGTGCCTCATTGACCTTGCGCGGCAACAACATGGAGCGCGGGTTGTAGGCCGTCAAGATTGCGAAGTCTTCGCGTAGCAAATCCGGTAATCGGCTCGCGTCGGCCACGAGCTCACCGTCGGTAGAAAAGCGCAGGGTGCCCGCTTCTGTCGAAATCTCGTAGACGGTCGCGAAATAGGAGCGAAGAAGGTTTTGATCCACGGCTTCGAGATCTACCAAAGTTCGAGCTAGAACAATGCTTCAATCGAAATTCCGGCTCACGGTTCAGTCGCGGCACGCTGCAGGAACGGTGGGATTAGGAGTCATCGACCTCACCGGGCATTCGGAACCGATAACCCACGCCACGGACCGTTAGCAAGGTCCTTGGCGCTTGGGGATCCCGCTCCAACTTGCTGCGGAGCTGCAGCAGAAAGTTGTCGATAGTGCGAACAGTGCCGTGATGAGAGGGGCCCCAGACTCGAGCCTTGATCTGGTCTCGAGTGAGCACCCGACCTCCCGCTTGGACCAAGCACCAGAGAATGTCGAACTCTGTCGCGGTCAGGTTGACCAGATCGCCAGCGCGGAATACCTGCCGGGAATCCACGCGGATCTCAAGGTCGCCGCTATTGACGGGCTCCGGTGGCTCCTGATGACGGAGCATCGCGTCGCGGCGCAGCACGGCCTTGACCCGTGCCAGCAGCTCGGCAAGCCCGAACGGTTTCGTGATGTAGTCTTCCGCCCCCAGCTCCAGACCGACCACCTTGTCCATTTCCGCACCACGCGCGCTCAGCATGATGATCGGTACTTTTCGACCCTCGTGCCTAAGCGTCCTCAACACTTCAAGCCCGTTCATGTGGGGCAACATGACGTCTAGAATGATCAGGTCGGGTTCGTTAGTTCGTGCCACCTCAAGCGCCTGTGTTCCGTCTTCGGCGAGTTGGACCTGATAGCCCTCAGCCTCCAGGTTCATGCGCAGGCCTAGGCTGATGCTCGCATCATCCTCCACCACCAAGATGCGGCGACGCGGCTTTGAGTTGTCTTCGTCTGAACGAATCATGAGCGTTTGACCGTGGGAAGCACCAGTGTAAACGTAGAGCCTCCACCGGGCTCACTGACTACTTGGACTTTTCCGCGGTGCGCTTTCATCACGTGCTTGACGATGGCCAGCCCCAAACCGCTGCCTTCTTGCTCGCGGGCGAGGCTGTCGTCCCTGCGATAGAACTTCTGAAATATTCGGTGGTGTTCCGATTGTGGGATGCCCGGTCCGTTGTCCTTCACTGCAATCCGCAGCGTGTCACCTTCACTTGCAACAGAGAGCGAAATCTTTACCGGGCTTCCCCCATACTTGCAGGCGTTAGTTAGCAGGTTGAGGAGCGCGTCGGTCATTGCAGTGCGATCCGCCATGATCGCGGGTAGCCCTTGGGGAACAAGCAGCTCGATTGACGCACGCCGATGCTCCCGCACGGGTTCGACGGCCACCACCGCTTCGTCCACGATGGCATAGACGTCCGTTTCTCGAACATCAAACTCTCGCCGCCCGCTTTCCATGCGTCCCCAATCGAGCAGCCGATCGATCAGCGCCTGCAGCCGAGCAGACTCCCGCTCTAGCCCATCGATGCACTTCTTCTCGGCGTCCGCGTCGCCGCGTCGCAGCGCGAGCGTCTCTGAGAACAACCGAATCGACGTCAGTGGGGTCCGCAATTCATGGGAAACTTTGGAGACAAAGTCGCTCTGCAATCGCGTTAGATTAGCTTCCTTTCGAACGAACACCCAGACCAGCACGACTCCCGTCGCTGCGGCGCCACTCAAGGAAAGCACCAGGATCCCCATCAACACGTTCGCGTTGGCTTCCCTCAAGAACAGCAGGATCACGCCAACCGCCGAGAGTAGCCCAGTCGGAACGACGACTAGGCTAAGCAGCGAAATGACGATTCGTCGATAGCCGAAGGCGGTGTAGTCGCGAGTACGGCGCGTAGCCATGAGCGCGAGCCTAGCGCTTTCGAGGCGTACCGCAAAGCACAGGCACTCTGCCGATGCGAAGTCTCAGGTTAAGCCGATGCCAATGCCCCCGCGTGGCTACTTAAAAGGTCCCAGAGGGTTGGCGACTACCGACCCAGTTCACGCTGAAGCGTCCGCAAAAATTCGGCAACGCTCCAGGCCTGCGCGGGCGACCCCCCCGTGACGAAAGGCGGATCACCACTGGCAAGCTGCGAGACTTGGCCAAGAGTTGGACCGTGATTCATCGCCGCCAGGATAGAATCGCGCAGGTCCATCTGTAGTTCAAAGTCATCCGGCTCGAGTCGCAGCGCCGCGCGGGCGAACACCCCTAGCAGGTATCCCCACACGACGCCCTGATGATAGGCCGCGCGCAAGTCCTCCATGCCGCCCTCATAGTAACCCACATACTGCGGGTGGCCTGGGTCCAGAGTTCGGAGCCCCTTGGGCGTGAGCAACCGGGTCCGTGCCTGCAGAACGATCGCCTGCGCCTGCCATCGTTCGAACATCTCCGGATCAACGCTCAAGGCGATCAACGCGTTCGGGCGTATCGCCGAGGTCGCCAGGGGATCGGCTGTGGCATCCAGGTGGTCGTACGGGTAGTTCGTCTCCTCGCACCAGAAGCATTTCTTGAACGCGCTTCGAGTCGCATCCCTCGCCGCGCGCGCGCGGTGTGCAAGCTGCGAGTTCCCGCTCTCGTCAGCGAGCATCGCCAAAGTATCGCATCCTCGACTCCACAGCGCCTGTAGCTCCACCGCCAACCCACGGCGCGGTGTCACAAGCTGCCCCCGCGCGAAAGAGTCCATCCACGTCAAGGCTTCCGCGTCGCCTCCGGTTTCCAGCAATCCATCATCTGTCAGCCAAACCATGGCCGGCGTCGGGCGCGTCACCCGATCGAAGATGCCAATCAAGAGCGGTAGCATACGTTGCTGAACGAAATCGTCGCTGGGCCCGGTGATCTTGACTAACTCTCTCACTGTTTCAAACAACCAAAGCGAAGCGTCGACGCTTGGCGATTCGTTCGGAGTCGAGCTTTCCTTCATCCCCGAGAGCAATAGGCCCCCCCGGTGCGCTGAGGTGACCGTAGCCAAGACGTGTTTGGCCTGCTCTACAAGCCCCGGGACCAGATAGAGCCCGACTAGGCTAATCAACGTATCGCGGGTTCTGACACCCAGCCAAGGGTAGCCGGCAATGGTTGCCGGCCGTTCGCAGTCGGCCACTCGATACTGCTCCGCCGCGATATGTAGCGCTCGAACTGCCAAGGAATGCTCCTTACCGGGGTCGAGTGCACGCAAGAAGTTCTCGGTTTGAGCCATCAACTCCGAGGGTTCGGTTTCCGGGATCTCGCCGAGTCCGACGACCAAATAGGTGGGCTCGCCAGGTCGCAGCGCCAACTCAAACGTGCCAGGCGTCCAAAGGTCCTCTTGATAGTGAACGTTCCGACGCTGGTCAGCGGTGTACTCGAAGCGGCGCCACCAGTCCGGCGAACCCATGAACATCCCCGAATGACCAAAGACCATCGGAGGTAGTTCGCGAACGGGGCGCACGACCACCCTGCCAGGCCGCAGCCTAACCGCCTGGACCAACCCTTGGCCCTCTCGCTGAAGCTCATGAATAGGGCGCATCGATAGCAACGGCTTGACGGTCAGCTTCGCTGGAAACTTTCCGCGCCACACATAGCGTATCACGAGCACGTTCTTGCCCCGAACCAGAGCCAGTGTACGTTC
The DNA here is from genome assembly GCA_039796375.1 of Pseudomonadota bacterium. Classification (GTDB taxonomy): domain Bacteria; phylum Myxococcota_A; class Polyangia; order Polyangiales; family Polyangiaceae; genus SZUA-265. Next base: position 3,052 of record JBDKJZ010000311.1, on the reverse strand, counting down.
AAAGCTAGCGGCCCCTAACTTGTACGTCCAGCGGGGCAGCGGGTCCTGAGCAAAGCTGGACAACAACCGGTAGCCCGGGGTCGGTGCCACGTCGGGAAAGCGGTGGGTCGATAGGCTATAGACGCGCTTTCGGGTGGTGACGGTTGTCTCTGCGTGGCTCAGGAGGACATATCGTTCAAGGGGCGGGTCAAGTGCTGCAACGAGCATTCCGTGGAACCGCCGCGTGTGCATTAATGCGCCGGTGCTCATCGAATACGCGCCTGCCCCGTTCGTATGTAGCCACTCAAACTCAGCAGGGGCGAGTTCTCCTCGGGTCTCAACGGACGGCCAGAGTTCCGGCTTCAAGGCGCCACCTCAGCGTGAACCGCTCGGTATAGCGCCCGCTCAGCAGCGCTCTTCATTGGTTCTAGCGGGGCCGATGTTCCGAGCCACAGTTCAAATCCCAACGCTGCTTGCAGCACCAACATCGACAAGCCTCCCTCCGCATTGAGACCAGCGTCCGTCGCCGCCTTCAAGAACGGCGTGCGTGCCGGATTATAGACCACATCGTAGAGGAACACCTCTCGGTTCAGTGCCCCCCAGGGGATGACGTCCCTCACGACTTCGCCCTGCCCGACACCTAGCATTCCGGCGCTAGTGGACTGGACAATGAGGTCCGCGTCCTTGAGCGCTCGCACCAGTGTCTCGGCCCTTGGGTTCCCGGCTGTTCCCCAGGCACACGGAATAGCACCCAGCGCAAGAAAGTCCTCGACCTTTGCCCAGTCTGCGACGGGAACCTCCTCCTGCCACTTTCGTGCGGTGACGTAGACCCGCCGAGCGCCCGCCCGCCGGCAAGCAACCACCGCTGCGAGCGCCGCCCCGCCGCTACCCAGTACCACCGCTGTTTCTGAATCCCGATTCGCTCGACCTTGCCTGAGCAAACGCCCTAGCGCGGGTGCATCGGTGTTGTGCGCAACGACTTGCCCCCCCACGCAACACAGCACATTGGCGGCGCCCGTCGCTCGTGCGCTCTCGTCTATCGCGTCGGCTTGATTAAGCGCAAATCGTTTCCAAGGAACAGTGAAGTTGAGCCCGGCGATCTCACCGTCCCGCAGACGCTGAACCTGGGCCGCCGCCGCATACTCAGTCGGACAATCCACAACCAGGTACTCATAGGGAAGCGCAAGGTGGGCGTAGGCCGCTGCGTGAATCTGGGGTGACAGAGAATGGCCAACGGGATGGCCCACTAGTGCGAACGTCTTAGTCATCTTGTTCTCGGCTCTCGTGCTTAACCTCTTCTACCCGAGTCACCAGTTGCCCCACGCCTAGTCGAACTAGCAAGGTCGCTCCCTCTTGAGTGTCGCTGGCTTTGCGCAACGCGCGGCCGTCTGCATCTAAGACGATCGCGTACCCGCGCGCCAGAATGGACACTGGGCTCAGTCCCTGAAGACGGGTCTGATGGGCGCTCAACCTCGAATTTTCTCGCGCAAGCCTCATTCGGACCGTGTGGTTCAGCGCGGCAGTGAGTGGAGCGACGCGCAGCTTCGAGCGCGCAACAACTGCGCGCGGGTGGTGTCCGGCGAGGCTCTGAGCCTGGCGGGACACTTGCGCTGACGACCGCCTGATGTCCCGGCGGATCACACGCTCAGCGCGAAGCCTGTACTCGTCCAACAGCTGCTGCTTCTCAGCGATGACGAAGCGTGGATCCGATAGCTTGAGTCGTAGCGCTTTAAGCACTGAGCGGTCGTCATCGACTCTCGCGGTTATCGAGTGGCGTAGGGCCGTGACCACTCCCAGCAGACGGCGATGTTCCGAGGCGCGATCGGGGACAAGCAATTCGGCTGCCTCTGACGGAGTCGCAGCGCGAGCGTCAGCGACCAAGTCGCACAAACTCGTATCGATCTCGTGGCCGACGGCCGAAACGACCGGGACCGGGCACAGGGCGAGCTGTCGAACGAGTCGCTCATCGTTGAACGCCATGAGGTCTTCGGCCGATCCGCCGCCTCGACCAATGATGATGGCATCCAAACCTTTGACCCGGCCGAGTAGCTCAAGCGCGCGCCCCAGGCTCTCGGCTGCGCCCTCCCCTTGGACTTGAGCGGGACAGAGGAGCAGTCGAACTGGCGATCGCCTCTGCGCTACGCTTCGTATGTCGTGCCACGCCGCGCCGTGTCCGCTGGTGACTACTCCAATAAATTCCGGATTCTTGGGCAACGGACGCTTGCGTTCACGCGAAAACAGCCCCTCAGCCATGAGTTTTGCCTTGAGGCGCTCAAGGGCTTCGAGCTGGGCGCCTCTTCCAGCCGCTTGCGCCTGCTCAACCACCAGCTGCAGACGTCCGCGCGGTGCCCAAAACGTAGCTTTCCCTAAGACTTGAATCAAAGCTCCATCAGCGAGCACACGTCGGGCTCGTTGCGCTGGATAGCGATACATGACGCAGTCGATCACCGCGTCCTCGCGCTCGTCTTTCAGAGTGAAGTAAACGTGACCGCTCGCGGCCGGTCTGAGCGCTGTCACTTCACCTTGAACCCAGTCGGATCCGGACGCCGACTCTACCGCGCGCCGAAGGCGGCGATCGAAATCAGCAACGCCAAGGATGCTTCTTGATTCCTCAGCCACGCGGCACTCTCGCCAAGTCGCGCAATGAGTGTCGCGCCGCCGTCGCCCCAAACATGGGCTGCCTTATAGCGCACCAACTATCCTTGGGTAGCCGCGCTGTGAGTTTGATGACCGGGCTCCGCAATACGCCCGGCGGGCCGGCGCTTCATCGCGCTAACTAGCTGAAATCAAATGGCGTAGCTGCTCGAACTCCACGAAATTTCGCCGGTTACGGAACCAATGTGGGTACGGGGGAAGCCGCCGGCGGCTCAGGAGCGTAGAAAAGCTGAGTGGCGGGCGGGGCTGCGCCGCCGCGTTCAAGTCGCCACTAGGTCTCGGTCTAGCCGGTGGGAAACTAAGAACGTCAATGCATTGGCGTTGGTGCCAAACACAGACCTCAGCCCATGAAGTTGCGCCGTTGGCTAATCCGATCCACCCTCTCTGAGAGGCACTAGCGCATCAATGCACACGATTC
>JBDKJZ010000310.1:0-7005 GCA_039796375.1 Pseudomonadota bacterium | reverse complement strand
CGACCACGAGCCAACCGTTGGGCGCGCCAACCTTGGGCTCGGAATCGAACAAGAACGACGGTACTCCAGAGCCGATGTCTTGGTCCTCAATGAACTTGGCCTCGAAGCTGCCGTCCAGAGCCAGGCGGGTGGTGCTGACGACCCCGCCCTGGATCCCAGGAGAGCTCTGCGCAGCGCGCCAGACCACTAGCGCCGACTCATCCGGACCCGTGGTCAGGTCGAAGCCCGACACGTAGCCGTCCACGGGCGTCACTCGCAGCGCTTCACCGATGGGTCGCCCTTCGGGGTCCAAGCGCATGATTTGGATCGCGCTGGCGCGAATCTCCACTAAGTCCTGGAACTCGTCCACTTGCTGACCCGCTTTCGGGGTTTTGCGGCTTTCGCCAACCGGAGTGAACGATATCCACGCGAGCCAAAAGCCGTGCTTGGCAGCGCTCAGGCGCGGTGACTCCGCGTCGACCTTGGCTGGGCTTACGCGCACCGGAGCCGCTGCGTCTGCGATGCGGCCGACGTCGAACCCGCTGAGCGAGATGTAGGACTCGTTCTTCGACTTGTCCCACTCATCCCAAACCAACAAACCACGCTGTCCAGAGAGCGCAAGCTCAAAGGCAAGCGAGTCATCTACCCCTAGGTCCAGCTCGGCACCCCACGTCGCAGGCTGCCCTCGGGATACTTTCGCCAAGCGCAAGGCCCCACCGATGGCGTCGTTGTCCATCACCGCCACCACCAACGCGTCACCGCTCACCGCGGCTCTCGGCGGCGCCCCATCGCCGCGGATCGCTGTCAAGTCGACCACCTCACCTTGGCCGGCGCTCGCGTCGAGCCAGGCGACGCCAGCTTGGCTCTGTCTTCCGTCTCCCCTGGTGAAGGTCACAGCAAACCCGGGCCCCACACGCAGGGCGGCCCCAAGCTCCACCGCAAACGGACGTAGTCGCTCTTCCTCCTCTGACACCCCTTTTCCGAGCGCCGGAATCGTGAAGCTGCGCCCCTGCGAAACCGGGCGGCATCGAGACGATAGGGTGTCCGGAGAGGCCGGGCTCGCCTGCGTCGGCGAGGCGATCGGGGGGTTGACTGCAGGCGAGGGCTCGCAGCGGCAGCCGGGACTCCCCACGACGAGGGCCGCCCAGCCCAGGCTATACCTCGGGAGACGGGTCAAGCGGTCGAGCATCCGGAAAGTGGGCCGAGGTTTCTTCATGAGATTCGGCGAACTATGCTAGCAAAGTCGTCGCCTGGGCTACAAAGGCTCTTCTAAGGAAGGCTCCTTGCCTGGCCGAACATGTCGTCTGCGCGTTTGACCCAACCGTACACTCCCAACCCGCTACTCAAAGCGCTTTATAAGCAATTTGACAAGATCGCGGTTGATCAAGCTTGGGTAGATGCGGTGCGTAGCCACGCGACTCGCGGCACGGTGGTCTACATCCTCCGGAACTTGAACCTGATCGATTTCCTTGCGCTGGATCACCTGACCAAGCGCTTGGGGCTGCCCCAAGTTCGTTTCGCCAATGACCTTGGGCTCGGTGTCTTCAACCCGCTCGGCAAGAGCTGGCTGAGCACATTTCTACCCGCTGATCCCAGCGCACCAGCGGAACAGCTGAAGCAAGCGCTCGGGGTGCCGGGGGGCTCGGCCGTGCTCTTCCTCAAGCGCCCCCCCACCGTGCTGGATGTGGTCTCCGGGGCCTCAGGCGGCCGCGGTCTGCGCGAAGGGGACGCCTTGATGGGCGCTCTCATTCAGGTCCAACGCGAAAGTGAGCGCCCCATTCTGCTCGTGCCGCAGGTGTTCGTGTGGACCAAGCGTCCCGACACCCGCGGGACACGTCCGTTGGATCGCTTGTTTGGCCCCCGTGAATGGCCCAGCGCGGCGCGCGTGATCGGGCAGTTCCTGTCTAACCCTAGCGGGGTCGCGCTACGCGCCGGTGAGCCGGTTGACCTTCAGGAGTTCCTACGCGAAGCCGGCACCAGCTCCGACGGAGCGGTCCTCAACAAGGTGACCTACACGATGCTGCGCCGACTCGAACGCGAGCGCCGGAGCATCACTGGCCCCGCGGCGAAGGCGCCCGATCGGATCCGTCAGGAGATCCTGCGTAGTCGCCGTTTTCAGAGCGCGGTCAGCAAGCTCACCTCGACAAGCGAAGACCGCGAGAAGCTCCTCAAGAGCGCAGACAGCATGCTGCGTGAGATGCAGGCGTTGCCGAGTGGAGCCGCGACAAGCTTCATGGACGTCGCACTGGAGAAGATCTTCAGCCGTATCTACCACGGGATCGAGATCGACGAGGAGGGTCTAGGGCGTGTTCGTGAAGCCGCCAAAGAGGGCACGCTGATCCTGCTGCCCAGCCACAAGAGCCACATCGACTACCTGGTTGTGTCCTACATGTTCTACCAGGCCAGTCTGCCGCTGCCGTACATCGTCGCGGGCGACAATCTGGCGTTCTTCCCGATGGGCCTGATCTTTCGGCGCGCCGGTGCGTTCTTCATTCGACGCAGCTTCCGCGGAGACCGTTTGTACCCAGTCGTAGTCGACGCCTATGTTCGTCGCCTAATCAAGGACGGGCACAACCTGGAGGTGTTCCTTGAAGGCATGCGCAGCCGCAGTGGCAAGCTGCTGAACCCGAAGTTCGGCTTGCTGAACATGATCATCACGTCGGCCTTGAGCCAAGACACGCGCCCGGTGCATTTCGTGCCGATCAGCATCGGCTACGAGCGCATCATCGAGACAGAGTCCTTTCATCACGAGCTCAGTGGCGGTGACAAGATTCAAGAAGATGCGGCCGGGCTGCTGGGCGCCGCTGACGTGCTTCGGAATCGCTACGGCCGCATCAATCTTCAGTTCGGGCAGGTACTTACCCTGGAGCAAGTGGCGAAGGACGTCGGTGCTCCAAGCCTCAGTCAGCTCACGCCGCGCCAATCCCGAGCTATCGTTACCCGCTTGGGAAACCAAGCGATGGACGAAATCAACCGCGTCACGGCGGTGACCCCGGGGGCCATCACAGCCCTCGCGGTGCTCAGCCATCATCGCCGCGGCATTGAGCACGACAAGCTGGTCCGCCACTGTGAGCGATTACTACAGACCTTGCGCTCCTTGGGCGCCCGCTGGACACCATCGCTGGCGACGGAGAGTTGCATCCTCAAGCGCGAGGCGATTCGCGAATCCCTGCAGATGTTCGCGGACGCCGACATGGTCGAGATCCACTCGACCAGCGAGCTCTCACGGCTGCGCGACCGCGGAAAAAAGGCGAAGCGCGCGGGTCCCGGCGCCGTGTACACCGTGGTTGAAGCCAAGCGTATCGAGTTCGACACTTCGAAGAACATCATCGTGCACTTCTTCGTCGAGCGCGCCCTCTTGGCGACCGCGATGATCCCCGCGACCGACGGCCAAATGACCAAGACTCTGCTTCTAGAGCGACTGGAGTTCCTCGCGAAGCTGTTCAAGTTCGAGTTCCGCCTCCGAGGCGGCGTCCCGGTTGAACAGATCTTTGAGAGCGTGCTCGCCGAGATGATCGCCAGCCAAGACCTGGTCACAACCCCGGAAGGGGAAGTCCGTCCCGGCCCGGGACGTGACGGTTGGACCGGCCACAAGTGGCTGCTCGCCTACGCCGCGCTGATACGAAACTTCTTCGAGAGTTATCGGATATTCGCCCGCAGCTTGGCCGCCCTGCTTCAGGGCGACCTCGCTGAGAAGGAGCTCATCAAGCGCGCGCTAAACACCGGCAACAGCATGTACCTCGCTGGTGAGATTGAGCGGCGTGAGGCGATCAGCAAACCAGTGATGCAGAACGCGTTGGCGGCTTTTCAAGAAATGGGCGTCGTGCGCAGCAAGGCGGGGCTGCTCACGCTCGATTCCGGGTATCAGAACGAAGAACGCTTGTCGCAACTTGAGCGTCCCATCGCCGGCTACCTCGACCGAGAAGGCAGGCTGTGAAGCCGCGACGCGCCTCCCTCTGCGTCGCGCTCCATTCCTTCGGGCTACTGCTCTCCTGCTCAGGAACGCCCACGCCCCTGCATCCCAACCTCTCGGGGTCGATTGGTGCGCCTCATCAGGGGGTGCAGACCGGCGCAATCGAGTTACCCAAAAGCGGCACCGGGTACCGGCGTTTCCGTCCTTTCGGGACGGCCTACTGGGCTCAGCCGGAGCTCGTCTCTGGGGTAGAGAGAGTCGCCCTCAAGCTGAGCCAGAGTTTTCCAGGCGGACCCGACCTGGTCCTCGGAGACTTCTCCGCCAAACGGGGTGGGCGCGTCCCTCGCCACAACTCCCACCGCTCGGGTCGCGACGTCGATTTGTTGTGGTTTCTAACGACCCCAGCGGGCCGTCCGCTGACGAGCCCGGGTTTTTTGAGGGTCGGCTCCGATGGTTTGGCGTACGACCCAGCAAGCCGGACTTACCTGCGCCTGGACATCGAACGGCAATGGGCCGCTGTAAAGGCGTTCCTCTCGGTGCCGGAACTCTACGTCCAGTGGATGTTTTGCAGCCGGGCCATTGAAGCCATGCTCATTTCCTACGCGCGCGCACGCGGTGAACCCGATGAGCTCGTCTGGCGCGCCGAGACGGTCCTGTTTCAGCCCCCGGACAGCCTCCCGCACGATGACCACATTCACCTGCGGATCAACTGCACCCCCCGAACCAGCCTCACTGGCTGCGAAGGTGGAGGCCCGCATTGGGAGTGGCTGCCACCACTGCCCACCCTTGCCCAGCTCACCGAGCAAGATCTACTGGAAATTGGCAGGGACGATCCGCCGCCTTAACCGAACCTCACGAACCTGAGCGTTCAGCCTGGGAGGCCGCGGCTATTTGGGAGAGACCTACTGCGCGTTGGCTGCAGACTGGACGAGCGGACTCAGCACCGTCGCGGTTGAGACGCTCGGAGCTGTCACACCAGCTTCAGCTCCCTCGTGCAAGTCTGCCCCCGAGTCAGAAGCGGCCTTGTCCTCTCCAGGAGCCGGGTGAGCCTGGTCTTCCAAGAAACCCAGAAGCCGCTCGCGCAGCGGATAGTATTCCGGGTGCGCCATCACTTCAGAGCGAATGCGGGGACGTGGGAACGGCACCGTCAAGATTTCCCCCACGGTCGCCCGGGGTCCGGTCGTCATCATCACGATACGATCCGAGAGGAACAGCGACTCGTCCACGTCATGCGTAACCATCAGCGCAGTCTTTTGATCCTTGGCCCAAAGCTCAATCAACGCCTGCTGGAGTTCAAATCGAGTGAGCGAGTCCAACATGCCAAAAGGCTCATCCAGAAGGAGCATGCGGGGCGACAGAGCAAACGCCCGAGCCAGTCCTACGCGTTGGCGCATGCCAGCGGACATTTCCTGAGGCTTGAGCCGTTCTGACCCCTCGAGGCCGACGAGCGCTAGGTACTCAAGCGCAACTTCTTCACGCCGCGCTCTCGATGCTTTGGGCATCGACTGCTCGAGTCCAAGCACCACGTTCTGAGCGGCCGTCAGCCAGTGCAACAAGCAAGGGCTCTGGAAGACTACTCCGCGATCAATCCCGGGCCCGGTCACCTCTTTACCCGCCAAGATCACCGTCCCCTCAGTCAGAGTACTGAGCCCAGCGACAATTGAAAGCACCGTTGACTTGCCGCAGCCAGAGTGACCTATCAAGGTAACGAACTCGCCCTCGCGCAGTGCGAGGGTGAATTTCTCAACAATCACTGCGGGACCTTTTGGCGAAGGGTAACTCTTGCCGAGGCTCCAAATGTCTAAGAACTTCTTCACGCCGGGACCTCCACTTGGTGAGACTCGGCGCTCCGCTTCGCAGCTTGGTTCGCGCGCTTTCGCTGAGCACTGCTGCCCAGCAGATACTCATACACGGTCGCCCGAATCTCCTTGAAGCGAGGCTCATTGTTGAGCGCTTTTCGTTCGCGTGGGCGCGCGATATCAACGTCAATCGCCGGCCCGAGGGTGGCGCGCGGCCCAGCGCTGAGCGGGATGATGCGATCAGCCAAGAGAATCCCCTCGTCTACATCATTGGTAATCAACAGAACTGTCTTCCTGTTTTCCCGCCAAATCCGTCCCAGCTCGTCCTGGAGCACCGCGCGGGTAAGCGCGTCCAAGGCGCCAAAAGGCTCATCCATCAGCAGGATATCGGGCTCCATCGACAGCGCTCGCGCCACAGACACGCGCTGCCTCATGCCGCCCGAGAGCTCCGCAGGGCGCTTGTCGCGCGCCGGCGAGAGATTCACCATGGCGATGTAGCGGAGAACGTGCTCGTCCTGTTGCTTCGCGGAAAACTTCGGAAACACCTCGGCCACCGCGAGACGAATATTCTCATAGACGGTCAACCACGGCAGCAGCGAGTAGTTCTGAAACACCACTCCACGGTTAGGTGATGGACCTGTGACCAGGTTACCGCCGACTCGCACCTCACCAGAGTCCGGCTTCTGGAGACCGGCGATGAGCGACATCAGGGTGGTCTTACCCGCGCCAGAGAAACCGACGACTGCCACAAACTCACCTTCTTGTATCTCCAGATTGACGTTGGTGAGCACCTCATTGGAGCGACCGCCGGTGCTAAAACCCTTGTTGACTCGACTCAGTTGTACGAATGCCATAGTCCGCTCCTTACGCGACCTTGAAACGCAGCTCGATCTGGCTCATCACCCGATCAAGCACGTAGCCCACTAAGCCGATCGTGATGATGCACAGAATGATGTGCTCATAGATCAGCGCGTTATACTCTTGCCACAAGAACCCACCCACGCCAGGCGCACCAGTCAGCATTTCGGCGGCCACTATCACTAACCACGCAATACCGAGACTGAGCCGGAACCCCGTAAACATGTAGGGCAACGCCGCAGGGACCAGCACTTTGAAGAGGGTCTTCATGGGAGAAAGCTGCAGCACCTTCGCCACGTTGAGGTAGTCCTGCGGCACAGAACGCACTCCCAGCGCCGTATTGAGCACCGTGGGCCACATCGCGCACATGGCGATGGTGAACGTTCCCGCGGGGTCCGGCTTCTGAAAGAGCACGAAGCCCAGCGGCAACCACGCCAGTGGAGAAACCGGGCGCAA
>JBDKJZ010000309.1:0-7011 GCA_039796375.1 Pseudomonadota bacterium | reverse complement strand
CAAAGTCTTTGCCCAGGCGGCGGATCCCGGGGACCAACCCCACAGTGCTGACCGTGATGCGACGGAGGCCCATTGCCAAGCCTTCGGGGTGGGTGATCAAGCGAATCGCACGGGAAGTTTGCTCATAGTGATGTAGCGGCTCGCCCATCCCCATAAACACCAGATTGCGCAGCTGCTCGTCTGCATCCAGGTAACGCTTGGAAATCAAGACCTGAGAGACGATCTCGGCAGCGACCAAGCCACGCTTGAGGCCCGCTTGGCCGCTGGCGCAGAAGACGCACCCCATGGCGCACCCCACTTGGGTAGAAATGCAGAGCGTCACTCGCTTTGATGGCAAGGTGGCCACTCGCCGACCGCGAGACGGGCTTGGTGCCTCACTAGGGACCTCATCGGCGCCTTCGTCGTCGGGGGAGTCGTCCACCGCCGCCGCGTCCGCGTCCAGAGGGTCGTCGGTCATTGGGATGAGGACGCACTCCACCAGGCCGCCCCCATCTAGTTTCAGCAACAACTTGCGCGTCCCGTCACCTGAGCGTTGCACGCTGTGTACGGTCAGCGGCGGCTCCAAGCCGGCCCCCTTCAACCAGGCCTTGAGACCAGCGCCCAGGTTGCTCATGCGGTCCGGTTCGAATTCACCGTGCGCGTGGATCCAGCGAAAGATCTGGGCTGCGCGGAAGCTCCGTTCACCCGCAGAGGTGAGCGCCTCCGCCCACTCCTCCGGAAACCGCGCTACGGGGTGGATGGCTCGGGCGTCTGGGTTGCTCGGCGCTTCGGATTCTACGCTGGACTCACTCATGGGTTCATCTTTTCGAGTCGCTTGGACTCTTGGTAGTAGGACTCTAGCTCGTCCAGCTCGAGCCCTGTAGTCGGCTTGCCTTGGGCGTCCTGGGGCCAGCCCCCGTGTCGCGCCTTCACCCGGCCTTCAACGTGGGAAAAACGCCTGCGAAACTTATCACAGGTCCCGCGGAGCGCTTGCTCGGGATCGAGCCCGTTTCGACGGCCCCAGTTCGAAAGCGCGAAGAGGAGGTCCCCGAACTCGTCCAGGGCCGCCACCTGATCGCCTTGGCCGAGGGCTTGCTCAAGCTCGTCCAGTTCCTCATTTACCTTAATTCGAATATCCGAAACCTCGGGCCAGTCGAACCCCACGGTCCCAGCCCGCGCTTGTTCTTGTCGCGCCCGCATCAGCGCCGGCAGGCATCGAGGAATACCGTCGAGCAACCCTCGGTCGCTCTTCTCTTCTTGCTTGATTCGCTCCCAGTTCTGCACGACTTCGTCCGAAGAACTCGCGCGGACATCGCCGAACACATGCGGGTGACGCCGTACCAGCTTCTCACAGATCGCCGCCATCACGTCATCCGGGCCGAAGGTGCCGCGCCGCCGGCCAAGTTCGGCGAGGAACACCACCTGCAACGCGAGATCGCCGAGCTCTTCTTTCAGGTCATCCGGGTTGCCCCCGTCAATCGCGTCGATCACCTCGCACGCTTCTTCGAGAACGTAGCGACGCAGGCTAAGTTCATCCTGCTGCTGGTCCCATGGACAGCCGTCGGTGGCTAACAAGCGCTGCATCAGCGCCACCAAGGATTGAAACGCCTCACCGGTTTGTTCAGAGACGGGGCGCGGAACAGGGGAAGCAAACGGACGGGGCATGGGGCATGGCCTACTACAACAGCCCTTAGAAAAGGTAACGTTCCCCCGTGTCGCAAAGCACCGTGACTACATTTCCCGTCCCCAACTCCGCCGCTACTTCACAAGCGGCCTGGACGTTCGCCCCAGACGATGGCCCGACCAATAGACCTTCCTCGCAGGCGAGGCGACGCGCCATGCGCTCTGCGGCAAGATCCGAGACAGTTCGCAGCTCGTCCACGACGCTCGCGTCGTAGTTCGCGGGTACGAAACCCGCACCCAGTCCCTGGATCCCGTGCATACAAGGTGCTCCACCAGACAGCACCGGGCTGCCCGCGGGCTCGCAAGCCACGATCCGGCAGTCACGACCCAGCCGCTCCTTGAGCACGCGTCCGACGCCGCTCACGGTGCCTCCCGTTCCGACCCCAGCTACGAACGCGCGAAACGGGATGGGGACCTGCTCGAGCAGCTCAAGCGCAGTGCTCTCCGCGTGGCTCCGCGGATTGGACGGGTTGTCGAATTGGCTGGGCATAAACCCCTGCTTCGCTTCACTGAGCAGCTGCCTCGCGCGGGCTACGGCTCCCCCCATACCCAGCTCAGCGCCCGTAAGTTCAATATCGGCCCCGTAGGCCCGCAGTAAGTAGCGGCGCTCAAGACTCATGTCCTCCGGCATGACCAAAATGCAGCGGTACCCCCGGGTCGCTGCGACCATAGCGAGGCTGATGCCGGTGTTTCCGCTCGTCGCCTCGATGAGAGTCGCACCTGGCTTGAGGAGTCCTGCGCGCTCCGCATCTTCCACCATGAGCAGCGCTGGGCGGTCTTTGACGCTGCCGCCGATGTTCAGGAACTCACACTTCCCCCAAACCGTCGCGCCTCCCGCTGGAGAGACGCGGCCCAGGCGGACCAGCGGGGTCGCCCCCACCAATCCCAGGGCGTCGTCGCAGACGGCGTAGCCGCTTGGGGTGCGATAGAAGTTCGAGCGCGCCTTAGTCGACAAGACCAACCTCCCCGGGGATGCCGTCAAGCTCAAGCGCGTCTGCGCCCAGTGACTCCAGCTTGACCTGAGCAAAACAGAGCCAGTGATCGTTCTCGCTCGCGACGCTGGTCACTTTGCCAATCGCTGCCCCTGCTGCCATCACTGCCACGCCCGGGCGTGGGGCAAGCGCGGTCTCCGCACGCAGTCGCCGCAAGCTGCGTTTCACCTTTCCGCGCATGTCCTGCATACAGACGACCTCCTGCCCCAGGTAGCAGCCCTTCGTCCAACACACGGCGCGCCGTTCAAGCGCCGCCTCGTGCGGACGATCGGCTTCGGAATAGTCGCGACCGAACTCAGGCAGGGAGTGGCCGATGCGGAAGGTGTCCCACTGCACGTCCCCGAGCACGGACACCGATGCGCGCTCAAGCTGGGCCTCGCAAGCTGACAATGCCTGGCGCGGCACGACAAGCGCCGCACCTCGTATCGTGGTCCAACTGAGCGCCGCGCACGCGCCGTCATGCTCAGTGGCCAGAACTTCGCCTAACTGGGCTGCAGCCTCGCCGAACAGCGATATCCACGCGTAGTCAGCGCTGTGCTCAAGCAGCTCCGCATCTTCCATGATGAGCATGCGGTCAAATTCCTGATACAGCTTGGGCGCTTGTTCGCTCGAAACCGCAACGAACAACGAGCCTTCGTGCTTGCCGGAGCCAGGGAGGACCCAGATATCGCTCTGTATCTTTCCGGCGCGAGTGAGTGCCAATCCCCAGGCGCCGTGGCCAGACGCAAGCGCGCGTACGTCACAGGTCAACAGGCCATTCAACCAGGTCGCCCTATCGGGTCCCCGGACCACCAGAGTGCCGAGCTCCGAACGGATGCGAGCGTGGGCAGTCGGCGAATCGGAAGGCGACGTCACTTCTCCCCTTTGATATAGACCGGCCCCTCTTTCAAGGTAACGTGCTTCTCACCATCGTTCCCCAGGACGAGCAGTTTGACGCCGCCCGCGGCGTTCGCGTTGATCAGGCTCCGCAATTCTGAGCTGTTCAGTCGCTGCACCGGGCGCCCCATCACCGCAAGCACTTGCTGCCCCGCTTTCAGTCCCGCGCGACCTGCCGGCGACAGTGGGAACACACGGGTGATCCCCACCTCTTCGGATCGCAGCTCATAGTAGAACCCCAGGCCAAACTTAGCTTCGGCGGCCCGGAGCTCAAGCCGGACACTCGCCCCACCATCACAAGTCGTCTTGAGCTCTCCGTTTTCTAGTGCCTCTTCGCGCAGACCGCGAAAAGTCTTGGTGCAAATGGCGCTCGGGTAAGTTGAGTTGTCGTCCCAGAGCTCAATGGTGAGTTCTGAATCTTCGCCGACCGCGTAGTTTCTCTTCGGGGCGGTCGGCCAAGTGGGGCGCAGGGTGTCGCTCTCCACCTCGGTGGTGAATAGCTCCTGCTTGTCCAGAAAGACCTTGGCGTAGGGATCGGGCAAGCCGCCATCATCCCAGCTGCGGCCATCGCGAGTTCGGCTAGATATCTCTACTTCGGCGATCGCGATGTACAGGACGTCCGCTGGGGGCGGTGGGTCCAAGTCTCGCCCCAGCGGGACGTCCCTGAGCGGCGTCGCTATTTCCGGATAGACCGCCGCACAACCCAAGAGCGACCCTCCCAGACACAGCGCCAAGCCCGCACACGAACCTGCCAAGAATCCTCGAAAATCACGTTCTACCATAAACAAGCCCGCCATTTTTGCCGGAGGTTACCATAGACTTGGGCCCATGAGTGAAGTCCCCTGCGTCTCTATTTCTGAACTTTCAGGCCACGTCGGGGGCAGCGTCCTACTTCGCGGCTGGCTCTACAACAAGCGCTCCAGCAAGAAGGTCCACTTCCTTGAGCTGCGCGACGGGACTGGCCTCGTCCAGTGTGTGGTGTCTTCGGGAGATGTGAACCCTGCGGTGTTCGAGTTGGCCGACTCCGCGACCCAAGAGAGCGCCCTGGAGGTGCTCGGGGAGGTGAGGGCCCACCCAAAACATGCGGGAGTCTTTGAGCTCGCCGTCTCGGAGCTGACCGTGACCCTGACGGAGGGCGAGTATCCAATCACGCCCAAAGAGCACGGCACCGACTTCCTCATGGACCATCGCCACCTGTGGCTGCGCAGTAAACGCCAGCATGCGATCATGAAGGTCCGGCACTCCATCATTCGGGCAGTCCGAGATTTCTTCGACGGGCGCGATTTCACGCTCGTCGACGCGCCGATTTTTACGCCAAACGCTTGTGAGGGGACGAGCACTCTATTTCAGACTGAGTATCACGGGGACACGGCCTACCTCACCCAGTCTGGCCAGCTATACATGGAGGCCGCCGCCGCGGCCTTCGGCAAGGCCTACTGTTTCGGCCCCACGTTTCGCGCCGAGAAGAGCAAGACGCGACGGCACTTGGCTGAGTTCTGGATGGTTGAGCCAGAGGTCGCGTTTATGGATCTCGACGGCGATATGCAGCTCGCCGAGGACTTCTTGATCCACATCGTCTCGCGGGTACTAGCTGAACGCGAGTGGGAACTCACGCTCATCGGTCGGGACCTGGCTCCCCTCAGGGCCGTGCGAGGTCCGTTCCCGCGCATCAGCTACGACGACGCGGTCGCTCAGCTGCGTGCTCTCGGGCAAGAGGTGGCGCCGGAAGACGACTTCGGCGCCGAACACGAGACCGTCCTGAGTCAACAGTATGACCGTCCGCTGATTGTGCATCGTTACCCAGCTGCGCGGAAAGCCTTCTACATGAAACGCGATCCCGAAGCCCCGGCGCGCGCGTTGTGTATGGATGTGCTCGCTCCCGAGGGTTATGGCGAAATCATCGGCGGAGGGCAGCGCGAGGACTCGCTCGCCGTCCTCCAGTCCGCGATCTCCGCGCATCAGCTGCCCAGCGAGCCATTTGAGTGGTACCTCGACCTGCGCAGATACGGGAGCTTTCCACATGCCGGGTTCGGGCTGGGAATTGAGCGCGCTGTTGCGTGGATCTGCGGCTTGCCGCACGTGCGTGAGACCATACCGTTTCCCCGCATGCTCACACGTCTGACCCCCTGAATGGGTCACATCGGGCTTGCTCGATGCCCGATTCCGACTTTGACCCGTGGGCTGAGTCCGTCGCCGACTGATCGCCGCGTGGCAGATCCGTCGGATTGGGTCTAGACTGTGTAGCTCATGGCGCGACTCTTTGGTTTCATCGGCAATCGTCCGGAACTCGGCCCGCGAGTCCTGCTCGCTTACGCAGAATACCTCAAAGCCCAAGGCGACCCCTTAGGCTGGGGTCTGGGGTTCTATCAGTTCGGCGAGGTCCTGCTTCGAAGGCGCCCACTGGAAGAGCGGAAAGAAATTGAACTCGCCAAGATGACGGAGTCCCTGCGCACTGAGGTGCTCATTGGACATGCGCGCAACCCAACCGTCGGCAACCTTCGAACCGAGAACACGCATCCGTTCCGCTATCGCCAGTGGCTCTTCGCTCAAACCGGAACGCTTCACGGCTTTTCTGGGCTGAGGGACCGCTTGAGTGAGATGCAGCCGGACTTTCTTCGTCCCAATGTGCGGGGCGACACCGACAGCGAAGCGATATTCTACTTGTTCCTGTCCTACCTTCACGACCAAGGTCACCTCGACGACTCGAGCCTGGCCGCGGAGCATGTGCATACCGCGCTGCGCAGCACGATGGCGCGTGTCGATGCCCTGTGTGACGACGTTGCGGTTCCCCACCACACGGGGGATATCTTGGTGACCAACGGCGATTACGTCATCGCGGTTCACCGCAGCGGCAAAATGGGTTATCGCCTAGTCAACGATGCGCGACAGGTTGGCTACTACTTGGAAGGCCACGAGGGCGACTCGCGAGGCAGCAATGCTGAAATCGGCAATTTGGAGCAGATCCAGTGCTGCGTGATCGCCAGCCCCCTCGACGAGCTGCCTCCAGACTGGCTCCAGGTGCCGAACCAATCGCTGATGTCTTGTTCTCGCAAGCAGGCTCCGTTGATCGAGCCGCTGTTCGCCTAGCTGCTTCCGCCGCGGCATTTTTCTTGTGCCTGTTAGGATGTGCGTACGAAGGAAGGTCGCGCTTTCCAACTTCACCCGAAGCGGCGAGGCGACTCCCGGCACCTGCTGGCGTGCTGCGCCAACCCACGCTGGAGGTGCCCGCCGTTCGGCATGCTGCTGACGCGAGTGAACGCGTGGTCACCTTGAGAACGCCCAAGAGCGCCCACCACATCTACCGTCTCGTGGAGCGCTTGTTTCTAGCGATTACCTCCGAGTCCAACGTCGGTGGGCAGACCCTACTCGCCGAAGGTTCGGTCGTGCGGTTCGCCGGGGGCGAGTCGCAGTCGGCGTTTGTCAGTTGGGTTCGTCGTTTCGGATCGAGCGAGTACACAACGTTGAGAGGTGCCCAGCTCTA
>JBDKJZ010000308.1:0-7029 GCA_039796375.1 Pseudomonadota bacterium | reverse complement strand
GCCCACTGAGCACGGCTCCGTCGGTGCTCACCCCGGATTCTGCTCGGAGCCCCGGATAATGTTTCCCCACCATTCGAAAGCGCGCGTAACCCGCGAGCGTTGCCAGCCGTGCCTCAGGGAGGCGCCCGATCACCTCAGAGACGACCTCCGGGACCAGCAGAGTGCCGTACACAAACAACTGAATCGGGACCACGCGCGCAGCAAAGCATCCGCAAATCCAACCAGTCAAGACCCCACGCTAGGTTGGGTCCCGCTCAAGAGCATTGAGCCAGGCAGTGGCGCCATCGACCGATAACCACAAGCGCCCCCCGACTCGTCACTAAGGAGAAACTTCGACGCCAATACCTAGCCCGCGAATTTGTTCCGCGAAACCTTCGAGCCAAGCGTCACTTAGCCTGGACAGCTGCGAGGCTTCCGGTTGCATCGACGGACGCGCAAGACCGTAGAGCAAAACCCCACGCAGCAACGCCCCCCTTGAGAGTAGCCCTTCGAGCGCTTGCAAGTAGGCTTGGCATTCGCTTGAACTTGGAGGCTGGTCGCCTTGCTTGAACATGCATGTCTGCACCCACGTCGGGCACACCCGGCTGACGCGATCCAGACGAGCCAGGCGTTCACTCAACTTGCCCTGGTTTTGGTTAATGCGCTCGGCTCCCGACTGGGTGCCGCTGTCCAGTTTGAACCAGACGCGCCCCCCGAGCTCTTTCATTCTCGCCAGCGCAGGCTCGACGTGACGGCGATCGGTCAAACTGCCATTGGTGATCAATACCAAGTGCGCTTGACCTATCAGGCTAAAATCCCGCATCACTTGACCTACGAGCTCGACGCACTCCGCAAACTGGCGGCTGCTCGTGGGTTCGCCGTTCCCAGAAAACGCTAGGTCGTTCAAGCGCCTGCTGCCCTCAGGGACCCTATCTTCCATGAAGGAGCCGTGGAGGACGTCACCCAGCAGGCTCCGCAGCTCCGCCTCAAGCAGAGGCAGGTCAATGGGTGGGGCCTTACCCCGGATCAGGTCGGGGACCTGACAATAGATACAGCGAAAGTTACAAGCGTTGTTGGGATTCAGGTTGATCCCGACAGAAACGCCGCGCGCGCGCCGCGACACCACTGGGTAGACGTAGGTGAAGTTCGCGCTATCGCGATCGTGATTGGTGACCGTCAGCTTCACTTCAACCTTGCCTAGGCAAGTAGTAGGGCCGCGACGTCGCTGGTGCAAGCGGCGTCACCGCCCGGGCAGACAAGGGATCTTAGAAGATTGACTTGAGATCGCCCACCGCGTTGGGCTTGTTCGGGTAAGTCTTGGTGTCGGTGTGGCACGTGCTGCACTTCCAGTTCTTGCCCTGGTCCTTGCCGCGCTTGACGTAGCCTTTCATCAGATCTTTGGCAGCTGCGGAGCCACCTTTGGCGCAGGCACTCTTCACTGCTCCAAACGCGAAGGTCGTCTTCACGCAGGGGCTCGGGCCTTTGTAGCTCGCCGCTGGCTCATCCTTCTTGGGCGCCGGCTCATCCTTCTTGGGCGCGTCAGCTTTGGGCTCTGCCGGCTTCACAGGAGCTGCCTTGTCTGCGGCGCCCCCTGCTGCCTTCGCTGAAGCGCTGGGTGGGTCTTCGTCGCCTTCCACGTCGCTAGGCTCGGCCTGCGCTGGCTCAGGCTCGACGGGTAACGCCTCAGCTGGCTTCTCAGCGATAACTGCGGCGGTCTGGGTGGCGGCGGCCTCAGGGGCTGGCTCTTCCTTCTTTTCGCATGCAGCGAACGCTGCGGCCACAAGCAAGCACGACACACAAGCTAGGGTCTTCGCGCTGGAACCAAGGACAACTGCTTTTTTCACGATGTAACGATCCGTTTCTCAAGAAGTAGACGTCTGTTTTCAAAGTTCGGGCGGGGAAATGATGGCGCGCGGGTTCGCTCCGGCGCTCAGATCGACGACGAATAGTTTTTTGACGGGCCGCGTTTCGCCGGAAGGCTCGCCGCCTGACAGACCCCAAAGGCCCACCTGAAGCTGCGCCCGCTGTCCCCACCAGAGGGGACCTTGGACTGCGCCGGAAGGCCAGTCGCGGGCCATTTCAAGTTCACTTCCGGGCAGGACAAACTCCTGGTCGTTGCCGCTGCGGTGATCTCCGTGCCTCGCGAGCTCCCGACCGTGTTTGTCGTAGAGGATTACTGAAAACGCGAGCGGTCCGTTTTCGGGGCTCAGAACGGTGTGAGCTTCTGAGTCGGTGGCTTTCATTTTAGCGCTCACCGATAGGGCGTAGCCGCCGTTCTTGAGCTTGATGGCCGTAGCCTGCGGGACGATGCGCACGCCGGCCACATCCACTTCTAGCCCCTGAGGCGTGACACGGTAGGTGATCTTGCGCGGCTCGCGCTCTGGCGCAGCGAGCCCCGTCTCCGAGCTCTGAACGGTTTTGTGTGGGGCAGCCTTTGGCGCATTCCCGGAGGAGTCCGCAGGAGATCCGGTCGGAAGCGACTCCTCGAGCCCTTCCCTCTCCGCAATCACACCTTCCTGGTCTGCAGGCGACGTCGAGGGCGAAGTCGCTGGAGGACTCTTGGGGACCGAAGGAGCGGGGCTCAAAGGCCCAGCCCCGCAAGCTGTGGCGATAAGCGCGAATCCCACGGCGACGCAAGAACTCCTGGACCTCGGCAGTCGCCGCTCAAAACACCCTGCCATCGCGCGGCAGCCTAGCAAACCCTTCCCGGGTTGTTACTGGCTTTTTTCCAGAGCCGCCAACTTCACACAAACACAGAACACGTCCATGGCCTTCTCGATATCGGCCAGGGAAGGCAACGTCGGCGCAACGCGTATATTGCGGTCCCGCGGATCTTTGCCGTAGGGGAACGTTGCGCCGGCACCCGTCAGGCTGACTCCTGCGGCTTTCGCAAGCTGGACAGTCCGCTTGGCGCAGCCATCGGGGGTGTCCACGCTGACGAAATACCCACCAGTGGGCGTCGTCCACGAAGCCACTCCCTCGAGCTGACTCTTGAGGGCGCTCGCGACCGCGTCAAACTTCGGCTTGATCACCGCCGCATGCTTCTTCATGTGCGCCTCGATACCCGCCATGTCTTTGAAGAAACGCAGGTGACGGAGTTGGTTGAGCTTGTCCGGACCGATCGTCTGAAACCCGAGGTGACCTCGGTACCAAGCCATATTCGCGGCGCTACCACCCACTACCGCGATACCGCTGCCAGAGAAGCTGATCTTAGACGTCGAGCCAAAAAGCAGCACTCGATCGTCCGTCCCCGCAGCCTTACACGCGCTCTGCAGGTTGAGCTGGTCTGGGCGTGCGTCCGTCAGGTGGTGGACCGTGTAGGCGTCATCCCAGTACACGCGGAAGTCCGGCGCGGCGCACTTCATACGTGCCAGCCGCGCAATCACTTCGTTAGAGACGATCAGTCCGGAAGGGTTGCCATACTTCGGAACCAACCAGAGCCCCTTGATCAGCTCATCGGAAGCGACCAATCGCTCAACGGCGTCGATATCCAGCCCCGACTCGCCGAGATCAACGGTGATCATCTCGATCCCGAAATGTTCACAAAGCGCGAAATGCCGATCGTAGCCAGGCGCGGGGCAAATGAACTTCACCTTGCCGCCCTGCGCTGCAGCCTGGGACGTCCACGAGGCGGCGCCGCCGGGCACCCCGTGACTCATCGCACGCGCCAGCGTGTCGTGCATCAGCGCCAAGCTGGAGTTCCCACCGATGATGACCTCGTCTTTTTGGACGCCGAGGAACTCCGCGAACAGCGCCTTGGCTTCGGGCAAGCCATCGAGCCCACCGTAGTTGCGACAGTCAGTCCCGTCCGCGGCCTTGTAGTCGTCGCGCGTCAACACCGTCAGCATGTCCAGGGACAAATCCAGCTGCTGAGCGCAGGGCTTGCCACGCGTCATGTCAAGCGCCAGGCCTGCGGCTTGGAAGGCTGCATATCGACTCTTCAAGGAGGGCTCTTCTGCGCGGAGAGCGGCGAGATTGGGCTGGTTTGTTTTGGACATGTAGGTTTCTCCGTGTCCCGGGTAGCAAACCCCTCAGCTCTCGTGAAGGGGCGGGTTCCAAAATCGCCCGCCCAAGGCTAAAGCGTGCTGATGGCAAACCCGCGCGCTTTGGTCCTGCTCGCTACTGGAGCGGAAGAAATGGAAGTGACGATCACGGTCGACGTCCTCAGGCGTGCTGGCATCGAGGTCACTCTCGCCAGCCTCGAACCCGCAGCCGACGTCACTTGCAGCCGGGGCCTAAGGCTCGTCCCCGACGTGGCCTTGGACGACGTGCCTCGGGAGACCCGATTTGAAGCGCTGATCCTCCCCGGTGGACTCGGAGGAGCCGAGCGACTCGCCGCCAGCGTCGCGGTTGGTGACCGCCTACGCGCGCAGCTCGCAGCTGGCGGCGTGATTGGCGCGATCTGCGCTGCCCCGACGGCGCTCTTGGCCCACTCAATCGGGCTGGGGCAGACGATCACCAGCCACCCATCGGTCCGGGACACGTTGCTGGGCCACTACGACTACCGGGACGACGCGGTCGTGACTAGCGGTCCCTTCGTCACCAGCCAAGGGCCGGGTACAAGCTTCGCGTTCGCGCTCGAGTTGGTGCGTCACCTTTGCGGTGAAGCGCAGGCCGCCCAGGTGCGCGCTCCGCTCAGGCTTGCGTGAGATTCACCGTTCAAGCAATCGGCAGCGGGGCCGTTCACGAAGCGTGGACCTTGATTTGACGCTCATCCTGCTAGGCGCCGTGGGAGTCATCTTGGGTGGGGCGGTGTGCGCACTCGTGCTCGTCGCTAGGGCCACTTCGCCACGAGCCGGGGCGCGCGAAACGCCAGGGCAGTCGCCCCCATCCGAAACCGCTCGGACCGTGGAGGAGCTGAAGTCCGAGCTGAACAGGCTCAGTGAGACGCGCACCCAATACCGAAGAGAAATCCAGAAGGGCTTAGGGAGCTCCCCCGCGAGCCTCCCCCCTTCGGACCCAAGCCCTCGGCCCAGCCAGTTTAGTCCACTCCGCCCCCACACGCGGCAACGCTGAGCTGCTACGCTTCACCTCTCATGGCAGTGGAGGAACCCTTGAACGCCGCAACAGAAACGCCTGAGGTAGCGCGCGTCTATCGCTGCGGCGCGTGCGGAGGCCCTAACCCAGAGTCCGAACGATTCTGTGAGTTTTGCAGAGCGGCTATCGCGACTCTGCGCTGCGCCTCCTGCTACTACATGAACGTCCCTGAGAATCACAACTGCTCAGGTTGCGGCGAGGTCTTGGGACTGGTCCCGTTGAGCCAACCTTCTGAGCTTCTTTGCGCTGTGTGCAGCAGCGCCTGCGAAGTCCTTGAGGGGAACCCCGGACGGCTGTACGACTGTGGTCGGTGCGGCGGTCAGTTCGTTGAGCATGCACTGCTTCACTCGCTCCTCCTGCGAAGCCAGCGGCTCTTGCGACCGGGCCCACTACCAGCGAGGGTCCTCGACCCCGTAGTCCGATACCACGCATGCCCCGTCTGCACTCAGTTCATGCAGCGCCGGAACTTCGGCAAAACGAGCGGCGTGATCGTCGACGTCTGCGCTCAGCACGGGACCTGGTTCGACCCGGGTGAGCTCTCACGCGTCTTGGCATTCGTCGAAGCGGGAGGGCTGGCGGAGGCCCGTCGCTATCAGCTGGGCCTCCCGAAGCCCACTACTGACGCAGCTCGGAGACGCGTCGCAAGCGCGGTGGCTGCGGCGATGAACCCGGGGCCAGGCTCACGAGGAGCCGCGCCCTCAGGGGCCAAGGTCGCTGCGGTGGCTACCGGTGTCTTAGAGAGCAGCCTGGAGCTTCTCGCTGCGCTCGGCGACTTCGTGATGGGTGATCCCCCCTGAGCCGCGCCGGCAAGCTCAGACCTTCTTGGCGTTGTCCTCGGGCGGCAACATGAAACTCAGGGCGAGCGCGACAACACCAGCACCGCCGATCGCCGCCAGCCACCATCGAGACTCAGTGAGCATCTGCATGATGACCGTCGCCGCCACCCACATCAGCAGTAGCAACACGATCTTGAGGGGCGATAGCAGGGACTTCTTGCTGTTTTCCATGGCGCACTCTTGGGGCTATTACTGAGACGTCCGGCTGACTTCTCGGCTTTTTAGCCCTTCTTGGCCTTGGTCTTCGATTCGGAGGACTCATCCTCCGAATCCTTGCTGCCCTTCTTGAGCTGCTTGGCCTCGGCGGCGTCCTTTTCATCGCCGTCCTCATCGTCGCCCCCGGCGATTCCCTTCTTGAAGTTCCGGATGCCCTCGCCGAGGCCCTTGCCCACCTCGCCTATGCGGCCGGCCCCGAATAGGAGCACGACAACTAAACCGAGAACCAACCAATGAACGAGACTGAAGCTACCCATGAAAAAGCATACCGGCAGAAGAAATGTGGACTCTGGGGACGCTACCATCACGCGTTGAGCTGCGCAACGGAAGTGTTCGGCGGGGCTGACCTCACGCTGACCCGCCCCGAATATCCGACCCGCAGCGCTGTCGGTTTGTCATAACGGTAGCAATCGCGACTATCAGGACCGATTACGGATCCGCTGACTCGGAAAGAAGCAGATAGCGAGGCGCGAAAAAGAGGGTCTCGACTCGGGTGTCAAGTCATTGAGGAGGGCTGCAGAGGCGCCCCGAACCGACGCAGAGTGTGCGTCGCTCGACCGCTAGGCCCCCTCGCCCGTCCCTCAGCGTGACGATCACGGTCACCTCACCGGGCTCGTTCGGCAGCACGAAGTCGGTCTCGCGGTCGCTCCCAAACGTTCGCGTGGGCGACGCTTCACCCGACGATGTGTACCAACTGAGCAAGTAGTCCTCGACTCGCGCCTGCCCAGAGGACGGATCCGTATACGCTTCTGGCGGGTCCGTTTGGACGCGCAACTGCACCTTCTGCCCGGCTTGGAGCGTGCCCAAGACTTCAAGCTTTTCTATCGACGGGTTCGTGTTTGGCGTCTCCTTACTGTTCTCTCGAATCGTCAGGCGCTTCACGCTGTCGATACGTTCACAACCTACGCAGTCAGGACCACTCCGCAATTTCAGCCAGACGTCAAAACCGCGCTCATAGCTC
>JBDKJZ010000307.1:0-7074 GCA_039796375.1 Pseudomonadota bacterium | reverse complement strand
GGACCTTAATCACGGTGCGGGCCGGCTTGGCTTTGAACATCGCCTCTTCACCAGTGAACGGATTCACCCCCTTGCGGGCCTTCTGGGCCTTCTTGTGGATGGTGCTGATCTTCAGTAGTCCGGGGAGAGTGAACTCTCCGGGCCCCTTCTTCTTGACGTGCCTTTCGATCAAGCCCGAGAGCTCTTCCAGGACGTTACCGACGTCCTTCTTGCTCAGACCGGTCTTCTCGGACAGCTCAGCCAGGATCTGGCTCTTCGTGAACTTGTCTTTTACTGCGGGAGTTGCTTTTGCTGCAGCCATGATGATGTCTCCTCGGTTGTTTCCGACGCCCTAATCGCGCTCGGGTGTTGTGTTTCTCTACTGATCGCTCGCAGACGAACGGCTCGCGTCCCAGATGACCACTCGCCCCACTTCACCCTCAGGGTGTCTCGGGCCTTCGTGGCTTCCTCCATCTATCTGAGAGGCTCTGCTGCTGTTGTCCGCCCAACCAGTCTTGGCCTGGAAAGAGCCGTAATTTGTGCTTCCTGTGTCGTTGAGAGGCTATATGTCTGTTCGATCCTGAAAGGACAAGGGAAAAATCCCTGTTTTTGTAGGGTCCCGTGCGGTTTTTGACGGCAGACGGTGAAAAACCAGGGGAATTCGGTCCATGGGTCGCGAGACGGGAACGCTCAGCTTGGACTCGCAGAATGGGTAGGAAACCACTGTTTTTGTAGAACAATGTGACGCTACGCGAGGTCGGAGAAAGCCGAGTGGATCGCGTGGCGACTGAGGCTCTGTCGTTCACTGAAGCGACTGAGCGAAGCGGAGCGCCTCGGCGGGGCTAGTATTGTAGGCTGAGCTCGTGCGCTGTCGCCTTCACGAGCATTGAGTGCGTCACCGAGTGACCTACTTCAGCGTGCGGGCTCGGACGGGAATACGGAAGCTGACGCCGTCCGTCAACGCTCCGAAGGAGGTCCCTTTAGCGACGCCCAGGATGCAGCTGCCCATGGGTGTTGCGCCGAGCGAGGAGGGGACCAAGCTCGCGGTTGTCACCCTGCCGGCGTCGTTGACGCTAAAGGCGATCTCCAAGCGCGGGGTCTTTTTTGCGTCAGCTGGGTTCTGTGAAAAGCACGCTTGCACGCTGCTTTGGCGCCTTGAGAAGGTCTGTGTGAGTCTTCTCGGGTCCGGACTCGCGCGCTCTAGCGCTGGGCGTTGGCTCGGGTTGTCAGGTCTGTCCGGAGAGGCTGACGGGGTTGCAGATAGCACCGGGCGGGGCTCAGGCACCGTTTCGCGGGAGTCCTCCAAAAGGGGCATCTCTGGAACGGGCTGCGCAGCGCTGTCTGACGGTTCATCGTGGGTGACTACAAGGTAGCGCGCGGCGCTGCCGGATGTCGCCGGTTGGGGGCGGAGCAGAATTGCACCAGCCACGCCAGTGACGGCAAGAGCTAGCGCGCCAATCGCCCAAGTCAGTGTTCGACTGCCGGGACTAGCCTGGCCGCGCGGGCTGCGGGAGTCGTTCGTTCCGTTAGCTGCCCTTCCCGAGCCATGGGGTGGCGTGCTGCTCAACGGGTCGTAGGGCGGCGGGACGTCTGGTGCCGGTGATGGGCGGCTACTGCGCAAGGGGCCCACGGATACTCGAAGGGCCTCCGCTTCACGCCACGCCGCGTCACGGTCGTGCAGCGGTTCGAGCCCAAGCTGCGCTGGCATGTCTCCGTGGAAGTCGTACTGGATCGCGTCTGTCATCGCCGCGATGACTTCGCCATCCGGTGCACTGCGCACCCGCCGTAGCGCGTCGGCGAACTCAGCAGCGGTCTGAAAACGCTCTTCCGGCTCCTTGCGCAGGGCCTTGCTGAGCGCCGCGTCGAGCGTCGCTGGGACGTTCGGCATGGTCTCTCTTAGAGCGCGAGGGGTGTGGCTCGCGACGCGGCTCAGCGTTTCGGGTGCGCTCGCTCCGCGGAACGGGTTCTCTGCGGTGAGTAGTTGGTAGAGCACCACCGCACAGGAATACAGATCGCTCTGCGGGCTCGGCTCCTTGCCCTTCAGGAGCTCAGGCGGGGCGTAGGCGAGCTTTCCTTTGAACGTAGCGTCCTGGGTCTTGTACTCGTTCGCATCATTGGCGATTCGTGCTATGCCGAAGTCCAGGAGCCGTACGTGGCCCTCGACGTCCAGAAGAATATTTCCTGGGGAGACATCCCGGTGGATGATCCTGAGCAGAGTGCCATCAGGGCGCTTGAGGGTATGAGCGTAGTGGAGGGCATCCAACACCCGGATCACGATCTCAAGCGCAAAGTCAGCGGGCAG
Organism: Pseudomonadota bacterium; assembly: GCA_039796375.1. GTDB lineage: Bacteria > Myxococcota_A > Polyangia > Polyangiales > Polyangiaceae > SZUA-265. The sequence continues at coordinate 4,793 of JBDKJZ010000307.1, read as the reverse complement.
GTCGCGGTTCTGTCTTGCGAGGTACTTACGCCAGAGCCCCACGTCGTAGCCGTGGACGTATTCGAGGACCATGACGTAAGCGCTGTCCTCTTCGCCGAAGTCGATCACACCCACGATACCGGGGTGGTGGAGGTTAGAGAGGATTCGTGCCTCCCGAACGAACATCTTCGCCATCTCAGGATCGCTCAGCAGGTGCGGCAAGATGCGCTTGACCACCACCGGTCGAGCGAACCCAGCCGCTCCCTCGGTGCGCCCGAGGTACACGACGCCCATTCCCCCCCGGGCGAGGGGCTTGATGATTCGGTAGCGACCCAGCACGACGCGACCGTTCATTTCGTCTTTGGTCATCGAGGGATTCCTGCAGCCCGGCGAAGGTAGAGGTGAGCGCCGCGCTGCTCGTTTTCGAAGCGCAGCACGAGACCGCGACTAGTCGCGGTCGCTTGGCCCGAGAAACGATGCTGATTATCCATCGGGAGCGGCGCGCCGTTCACGCTCACCGTCCAGCCCGGCAAAGAGAGGCCTGAGATTTTCACGCTGGCACCGGGAGCAAAACTTTCGGAGCTAGGTCCCGCGATGCTGGCCTTGGGTGCGGCGTTGTCGAATCGTATCGCCACGCTGCTCTTACGCGACACGCGGCCGTTCGATGCGGCGAAACTGAAACCGTGGGTGCCTTCTAGTAAGCTGCCGCTCTCAAAGGTGTGCTGAGGGTGTTGGGAAGTGATCCGCTTGGTGCCACTCGACGAGTGAACTGAAATGATGTAGCTCGCTGCCTGAGGCGCGTTCGGCCAGCGCACCGTGATACCGGGTAGACGATTTTGATACAGCACGGTGTAGCTACGGCCATCGACTTGCACCGCGGTGGTTGGCGGTCTCTTGGCGAGCGCGGCGGTTCCCGCGTCGTGAATGACGGTGACACGTCCCCCGCCCACCACAGCGGAGAGCTCTCCCTCTTCCGACAAGCACCGAAGATCGTAGTCGCTTGTCCCCTGGCTAAAGTGTAGGTTCGCCTGGCTGCGTGCGACCGCGCTGGCGAGTACGCGACCGCCTCGCTTCATTTCCACGATCCCCAGGTGGGGGCACTTCTCGCCGGGAATGATGCCAACCGCGGTAGGTGGGTTCGGGTCGTGAATCATCAAGCCAGCGCCCGCTGATGTCGTTACATCCGCAAACTCCAAGCCTCGGCCGGAGATCGTGAACTCGCGCTGACTCGCGCGTAAGCTTTCCCCGGCGGTCAACAGCGCCACCTTGCCGTGTAGCTCGGCGCGGAACTGGCCCCTCTTGACCAGCACGTTCACCTGGTCGTTCCGGACTTCGACGCGCGCGGTCGCTCCTTCCTTCGCGGCCAACGCGGTGAGGGTGCCCCCTGGGACGGCCACGGATTCCGTCCGCCCAGCTGCATCGAGCAGGAGCGTCCCGTTCTCTAGTCGTACAAAGTCCACGCCCTGCCCCCCGACTAAGTACGTCCCCGGTCCGGAGAGCGCGGCCGCGGACTTATCGCGGATAACTCTGGCGCTGTTCTTGGCAGACAGCTTCAATCGGCTGCCTGGGGTGACTTCGCTTTCGCCCTCAGGCAGGGCCTGGAACTTCTGGCTCCCCGGTGGCTGTACGAGGGCTCCCGCGCCGACGATCGCGACCACCAGTGGGCCTTTGGGGGCTGGGCTCGTGAGCGGGGTCGCAGTCGGCGTCGGCTCAGCGCTCGGTGCCAGTACTCGATCCATGATCGCCATTCCGATCCCCACCTCAATGCTCTCGCCGGGCCGCACCTCGGTGACGGTGCCGTCGGGTGCCTCCAGTCGAGCGAGCCCCAGGTTGACCAAAAAACGAATCCCGTCGTCGTGGCGCGTCAGCTTCAGAACCGAGCTGCCTTCGATCACAGCGAGGCCGATCCCTGTGCGCAGCTTCATGCCGCCGCTGGTTTCCAAGATAGCGTTCCCCGCTTCGAGGTCGATGCCTCGTTCGCCGGACTCCGGGGCCACAGCCAAGAAACGGATGGTGGTGGACGCTTCAAGCTTCAGCCGGGCTCCGTCATCGAAGCGAACGCTCGCCTCCGAGTTCTGGGAGGTACGCAGCGCCTCCCCGATTTCGAATTCAGCGCCAACTGTGGCGGTCGTCCAATCGCCGAGGCTCACGTTGAAGTCGCGGGTCACTTCGCCCTGGGCGGAAATCAGCTCCGCGAATGGATCGGCGCTACAGCCGCTACAACCGTTGGCAAGCAGCGAGGTCAGGCAAAGGAGTGTTAGCCGCGCGAAGCGCCAGACTCGATCCATCACCTGCGCTCTCTAAGGTCCGCGTTGAACACAATGACACCCTTCTCTGGAACCAATACGGTCCGAGTTTGGGGCTCATAACCCGCGGCCTCAATCGTCACTGTGAAAGTTCCGGGCTGGACGTCTATGGCGAAGCGCCCATCCGAGGAGCTTTTGTAGTCCGTTCCCGGTGGCTCGATGCGGATGGTTGCGGTGAGCGGGGCTCCGCCAAAACTCCGCACGAGTCCCTGAACTTGGGCGTTGAGCACTGCAAGCCGGAGGGACAGGGCTGGTACCTCCACCTGTGCACCGTCGCCGGCGAGCGCGAAGCTGAGCTCGCCGGGGGCGTAGTCAGCCGTTATTGCCTGAATCTTCACGTCGCCAAACTTAGCGGACTGGAACTGGTATCTCCCGGATTCATCCGTAAGCACCTGCTGCGTTTCCCCAGCCGTGGACCTGAGCGACACGCTGACCTGGCCCAGCGGCTTTCCGGTCTCGTCCGTGATGATACCCGAGACGGGCGCGCTTTCCGCTTTGGGTATTGGCGGCTCCTCGATCGGTCGTGTTCCGGTCTCCCGAGCGGACGGCGGAGCTTGATCGAGATCGAACGTGTAGGTCAGGCCCGCGGAAGCCAATAGCCGGGGCTCAATGGGGATCAGAGAGCTCCCCGGCCCGATCGAGGGGCGGCTGCTCAGCGAACCGGTCAGGTGCGCCGCAAGCTGAAGCGCGTCATTAATGTGGTGACGATACCCCGCGGTGGCTCGCATCGGCGAGTCCGATAAGCGATTCACCCCGAGGAGGATATCCGCCGAGAGCTCGGCGACTATTTCCGAATCAGCCCTTCGATAGTCCAGGCCGAGGCCTAGCAACATCGCGTTGAAGTCACTCGCTCCCAGCGCGACTCGGTCACCCCGCCGAAGCAAGTCGGCATCCCCTACGGCCTGGGCGCTCTGGTCCAGTCGAAAACCAGCCATAGCAGCCACCAACCAGGGTGTGCCTGGTTGGCTCATGCCGCCCAATAACTTGGCTTCAACCGTCGTTGCCGCGAACTCGACAGAAGGGGCGTCGCTACCCGGAAACCAGGCACCCAGCTCGGCACCCAGCGCGAAAGTGTCACTCAGTTGGCTGCCACTCCGGGCCACCAGCCACGGCTCCCCCACCAGCCCCGTATCCTTGCCTTCCTCATCGACGCCATGCGCATCGAAGCGTCCGTCGAAACGAAGGCTGAGCTGCAGCGACGTCATAGGGACAATCGCGAATCCGATGCGCCCCACGCCCCGGTTGTGGGCATTGTCGTTGCTAGTGATCGGTTCCGTGTAGCCGTAACCAGCGGTGCCAGAGACCGCAACACTACGACCGTCGTTCGTCCAGATACCCACGCGGTCTATTCCGGGCAGCCCGCCCGCGTCGCGTCCAACGGGAGCAAGGTCCTGCGCCGAGACGACACCCGCGGCGCTGAACACACAGAGCGCCAACCTGATACATCGAAGGGTACCTATCACAGTGACTTCATTAACTCCCCAGAGGGCACATCGACTTCGCCGAAAAACCGTCCCTAACTTTCGCACGTGCCGGGAAGCTTCGCCAGGGACTCCAGCGTGGAGCGCTCGGGAGCCTAGGGTCGAAGGAGCGCTACGACGGTCTCAAGTAGGGAAGCGATCCGATAGGGTTTCTGTATGAAACCGGCTGGCTTCAACTCCGGGCCGTGGTGCTCAGCGTCAGAGGCATCGTATCCGCTGGACAGCACGACCCGCACGTCCGGGCTCACTTTTAGGAGCTCCCTAAACGTGTCGATTCCGTTCATCTGGGGCATGCTGAGATCGAGGATTACCAGCTCAATCGTTTCCTGATGCCGTGCGTACAGCTCAAGTGCCTGCCCACCGCTGTCCGCAACGAGCACCTCAAACCCGGCTTGAGTCAGCGCTCGTTCACCCACTCGTCGAATCGCCTGCTCATCATCCACGAAGAGGATGCACCTGCGAATTGCGTTGAATTGGTCGTCCCCCAAGCCGCCCCCTGGTATCCGCTTACTACACTTTCAACGCGAGACCAAGGCGGCTCCTGGCTGCGCGAGTCTTTAGGTGTAACGTCGGTGTGCCAGGGTGGGCTGCGCGCCTACTTCTAAGCGCGTTCAGACCGCTGCACTGCGCAGCCACGCAACGGAGGGTGCACGACGCCTGACGACCGAACCCGGCTTGGATTTAAGCCAACCGCTCGGAATCTCCCGGTAGTTTCAATCAGTCGCACCCTCGCCGCGACAGCCGCACGGCCCCGCCTTGGCATGGGTACATCTTTTTTTGGGGCTCGCACTCGCGCTTCTGCCGGATTGCACGCTAAGCTGTCCGGCGCATGAGCGGGGTTACCCAAACACTCGAGGTGTACGCGGAAGGCGCTGGCGGTAGTCCGCGCACCCGCTTCGACTTCTATGCTCTGGCGCGGCCTGTTCAGGATCGCCTGCTCGCTTCAGTCAACGGGCGCGGAATTCCGGAAGTGCTGTTGTTTCAACCCGCGAAAGCCAGCAAGGGGCTTGGTTGGCTTGCGCTCTCT
>JBDKJZ010000306.1:0-7080 GCA_039796375.1 Pseudomonadota bacterium | reverse complement strand
ACGCTGAGGCATTGAGAGATTCCAGGCGGGGGGCGTGGGGTGTCCGGGGGAACACGGGCTCCGTCAACATGTCCTCGCCGAGGGCGCCTCTCGGTTTCGGGGCTCGGTTGAGGCGGAGCGACGGCGTCGCCGCCTCAGGGCCGACAGGGAGGCGACGGCTAAACCTCAACACCGGATCCAAGGTCGGCAGCTGCTCCTGGTTGCGCCTGAGCCTTCGCGTCGTCAGATAGGGGGCCAAGTGGCGGGCGAAATCATGGGGCGTTTCGATGCGCCGCTCTGGATCCCCGTCAAGCGTCGCTTCGATCGCCCGTACGAGCGGCTCGGGAAGGTTCGGGTTGACCCTGGCCAGCGGTTGCCAGTCGCTGGACGCGATGAGTCGCACCGCATTCATCGCATCGGGCGAGTCGATCAGAGGCTGTCCAGAAAGCATTTCGTAGAGAATTGCCGCGAAGGAGTACATGTCCGAGCGCTCATCGGCGCGACACTCGACTAAGCACTCGGGAGCGCTATAGCGCGGGCTTGCGTGTGCCCAACGAGCCCCTTGATGCCTAGGATCATCGCCGAAAAGGCTGTAGGAGAGGCCGAAGTCCAGCACCTTCACCTGAAGGTTGCCGCGAGACTCAAAAGACACCATCACGTTCTCGGGCTTCAGGTCACGGTGCAATAGGCGGCGTTCGTGGCCAGCCGCGAGCGCTGCTAGTAGGCTCATTCCGATACCGCACGCGACGTCAAGCTCAAGCCGGCCCGCTCGTAGGACGGTACGGAGCGAGCGCCCGGCGCACAGCTCAGAGACCACATAAGGCCTCCCGCCTCCCACCCCGACGTCCACGATATTGGCGACCGCGGAGTGCTTCACCTGGGTCGCGTTGCGAGCGGCGGTCAGAAAGCGTGTGCACATGGCGCCATCCGGCGACAAGTCGTCGTGCATGACCTTCACTGCGACTTTAGAACCCAGGTGAACGTGCTCAGCCTCAAAGACCGCTCCAACCGTTCCGGTACCCAGTGTTCGGACGATTCGGTACTTGCCGTCAATTTCGCTGATGTCCACGCGCAGCTCCCAGCGGCGCCGAACGGCTCTGAACGCGCTGGCTTGAGGGATTTCTGATTTCCAGAGATACGGCCTCACTGAAACGTACCGGAAGAACAGGACCCAGGATTCGTCGTTCGGGGGATAACGACGGTCGAGTCTGAACTCGCGCTTCCGTTATGCGCCGGGCTGGGCCCCTGCCTGACACTCACCACGAAAGATGCTAGCGGACGCCGATGGCGGACGCCCTCTCGGAGCTTGCTCTAACACATCCCGAACTCGTAGCCGCGCTGGCGAAACTACGAGCGTCGGCGCAAGCAGATCCGTACCCAAGCTATGATTGGCGCCGGCTTCAGCTTCAGCGATTGCTCGCGATGCTTCGCGCATCGGCGAGCGACTTCATTCAAGCTATTGCGGAAGATTTTGGCCATCGTTCACCGTACGACACCAAGCTGGGAGAACTCTGGCTTTGCATCAACCAGCTGCAGCATGCCCTAGGTGGCCTAAAGGGCTGGATGAAGCCGGTCAAACGCGGGGTGAACTTGCCATTTTGGCCCGCAAGCGCGCGCACGCAGTTTCAACCGCTGGGCGTCGTCGGCATCATTGCCCCGTGGAACTACCCATTGATGCTCGCTGTTCAGCCTTTGGTGGGCGCGCTCGCGGCGGGCAATCGCGTAATGCTGAAGCTCAGCGAGCACACGGAGCGGACCTCACGGTTGCTCGCGCAACGACTGACTGAGACCCTCGGTCCAGATCTCGTGGCTGTGGTGCTCGGGGACGCGGACGTGGGAGCGGCCTTCGCGCGCTTACCCCTAGATCACCTGCTCTTCACCGGTTCAAGTTCAGTGGGGCAGCAAGTGGCGCGCGCCGCGGCCGAAAACCTCGTCCCGACGACGCTCGAGCTCGGGGGCAAGTGTCCGGCGATTCTGCACGCCGGCTTCAGCGTCGAGCGGTTTGCGGCGCGCGTCGTTCAAGGCAAGTGTTACTCGGCGGGGCAAAGTTGCGTGGCTCCGGACTATCTGCTGGTGCCGCACGCCGCTACAGAAGCCGTGGTGAGAGCGCTCACCGCGCGGGTCTCCCACTGCTTTCCTCAACAAGTAAACAATCCGGACTACAGCGGTATCCTGGGCGCGACACGCCGCCAGCGGCTGCAGCGCTTGTGTGACGACGCCGAGAACCGAGGCGCGCGGCGCGTCACGATCAACCCCGCGAACGAGGACTTCGCGGGCAGCGGCAAGCTCCCGCTCACGCTGCTGCTCGACGTTCCAGGGGACGCGCGTGTCCTGCACGAGGAGGTATTCGGACCAGTGCTTCCGGTCATTACCTACGACACGTTGGACGACGCTATCCGCTACGTGAACGCGCGGCCGAGTCCGCTGGCGCTTTACTACTTTGACTCCGAGCCCGCGCGCATTCGGCAGGTCTTAGAGAGGACGCTCTCAGGGGGGGTGACCATCAACGGCACCCTGATGCACTTTCTGAACGATGACTTACCGCGCGGGGGCGTCGGCCAGAGTGGCCAAGGTCGCTATCACGGTCGCTACGGCTTCATGACCTTCAGTCACGAGAAGGCAATCTTCGAACAAGCCGCGCTTAGCGGGGTGGGGCTCTTCGCCCCACCGTACGGGAAGCACGTGGATCGTGTGTTACGCCTGCTAATAGGTCCGTGGAGCTGAGACCACGACCCATCGGTTCAGAACATCACACCGAGGTAGAGGCGCAGGATCTGCGCGGCCGAGGTGTCAGTGCTGCCGATGATATTCTCGCGCTCTTTCGGTAGGTACCCCATGCCGTCGAGGGGGAACAGTACGCCGTACTGGAGCGCTGAGTAGAAGCCACCCATACTGTCGGGGGTATCGTTTAGGGCACCATCTTTAGCTTGGAAGTAGAGCGTACCATTGAGCTCAATTCCGAGATCGCGCGTATGGCCAGGGGCCTGAACGAATTGAGAGGCCCGCGTCCACACCGCGCGGAAGCCGCCGCCCGCACGTTGGCCGTCGGTATCACGGAGAAAGTCGTACTCCAGGCTGGGACTGAAGTAGTAGGTCCCCTGAACGCGGTTCAGGATGTGCCGATTTAGGATCATGTCCACGCGGTAGCCCGGGTGAAACCGGAAGGTGGAGTCGGTGTCGTCGTTGACCTGGATCTCATTTGGACCTGGCACGAGATCGCCGGGCAAGCTCGCGTCGAAGGCGTCCGGATCTCCCGACGCCAACCCGAAGTTGAACTTCAATCTCAGGCGGTCTTCAACGAACTTTTGCTCAAGTTCCGTCGCGATACCCCCCTGCGCGAGCTTGAGTCGCTCATTGGTGCCCGTCTCGAAGAGTTCCGCGTTGTCGGCGCTCTTCTCGGTGCTCTCGATGCTGCCGAGCACGAGGGCGGCTTCCAGTTCAAAGCGGAATTTCTTATATTGGATCTGAAACCACAGGTCAGGGACGAACACCTCGGCCTCTCGGCGTGCAAACCCTTGTGCAAGCTCCGAGAGATCTTGCGTCGGAGCCGCGTCGCTCTGAGCGCCCGGGCCGTTTTGATCGTTGGCGAGTGTCTGTGTGCGGTACTTGGCGTAGACCCCGCCACTCAGCAGCACGTCGCCGCGGGCGAGCGCGAGCTTTTCCAGCTGCGGGCTCTTGCGGCGCAGGAGCGTGAGCGACCACTGATCCACATCATCCAAGCTCGAACGATCGTAGGGTTGCGCGCCGGGCAGAGCGAGGCTGCCGATGGCCCCCTCGTTCGGGAACTCCCAGCTGGCACCCACTACGAGGTCTAGGGCCTTGAACCCGGTTGTGAACATGAGGCGATCGACCGTGGACTGGTAGTCGTCGTCGTGGCCGTCGCCCGCGTTGTAGAGCATTCCTAGACCGAAATGATCGGGCATGCGCCCGAAGCGAACCTCGCCGAGTGGTGTCGTGTACTCACCCCAGGCGCGCTTGACGACGACGCTATCGGTCAAGCTGTTGCTGTTGGTGCTCGGGGCGGACTGATTTTGGTCAAAGAAACCAAGGCGGCTGTAGCCACTTCGGGTAGCCACTTCCTGGCCGTCCGCAGTTGCCGAGAATCGATAACCCTCAGGCGTGCTGCCCATCACCAGGTTGTCGAGCAGGTCGATTTGGGTGAACACTCGCACGTTGTCCGAGACGTGGATTTCCGGGCTTAGGCGCAGGCGCAGATTCGCCCCCGACTGCGTGTTGTTGTCACAGCCGACTAGTGTGCCTCGGCCCCTGCTGTCAGACTCTTCACGCGTGCAAAGCTCCGGGCCAATTTCGCTCCCGCCGATCGGCGTGAAGCGGTGGTCACTTGGCTGGGGCCACAATGCTGAGTTCGGGGGATCTACCCGGCCAAGGGAAAAGTTGTTGAATAGCTCCGCCCGGGTGCGGAAATAGCCATGCAGTTCGATGATCGGTCGTGCGTGGCTCCACCAGTCTTCGGCAAAGACCTCCGTTGGGGTCCCGAAACGCCCGGGCGGCGTCGCCGAGTCGGTGGTGCTCGCGTTGGTCGCGCCAGGCCGCTGCGTGCCTTGCTCGGCGAGCGCAGCTGCGTCGGCTTCCGGCGACGGGAATAGGCCCGGCCCCGCGGTGAGAGAGCGTGTTCCCCCCGCATCTATCTCGCCAAGAGGTTCCGCGGCTTCCGCTGGCGCTGCGGGCTCGGCGGGTCCTTCGTCGCCGCCAGGCACGGCGGTAGGTGCGGGCTCTGACGGGGTTCCAGCCGCAGTCCCCGGGGGAACAGTCGGCGTTTCGGCGCCAGGCGCAGCCGGTGCGTCGGGGCCGGGCTGAGCCACGGCGACGCTTGTTGAAGAAAGGGCACCGAGGATTACTGAAGTTCCCCAGAAGTGAAAGCAAGCTCTATCCATATCGAGAGGACTCTCCGCTGAATTTGCGCGAAATCGGCCGGTTGTGTCGCACGCGGCAGGAAAACCTGTCAACGCCCGCGGCGTCGTTCTTCCGGCTCGGTCCGTTGAGGTTCCCGGCACCTGGGCCTAATGCCGTTCGCGGTGACCCCGACGCCGCTCGAATCGGGCCTTTAGGCTCCGATAGAGGGGCATGTGCGAAGTTGTCGGCGCAAAACGGATTGTTGCGAATCCGTTGGCCGGTATGACAGGCTGCGGCCCACCGCGGCCCAAATGGTTGGCTGCGTTCTTCGAGAAACCATCGTCGGTTCAACCTTTGTGGGTGCAAAAGAAGTCATGAAGTCAGGTGATAGCGTCAGCCGAGTTTCTAGGGTGGGGATGCAGCGTTGCGGGGCGATTGGCCGAAGGGTGGGAGCCGGGCGTCGTCTGCTGCTAGTGGGTGGCATGGTACTCGGTCTGACGACGGAGGCTGCCGCCCAGGCCCCTCAAGGAGCGACCCGAGTAGTCGACGGAGCGTTCAGCGTTCAGCGTTTTTCTGCGCCCGCCGGACCACGCAACTTCATCATGACGCGCGGCGCTCGCACCGACGGTGAGCACGCATTTAGTTTTGGGTTCATGGCGAACTACGCCAAGGCGCCATTCGTACTAAAAGTAGACAATCAGTTCTTCGAGGGAGACACCACGGTCGTGCAGAACTTGGGCACGGGGGACGTGCTCGCATCGTACACGCCGATCCCCAATGTCCAGATCGGCTTGCGCATCCCGATCACGTTCGCTCAGGGCCAGGGGGTGAACCCGTTCACGGGTGCACCCGCGGATTTGGAGCGTTCCAACACCTTGGTGGGCCCGACTGGCGAGTCTGATGCTGAGAAGATCCAGGGAGTCGGTCTCGGGGATCCAGAGCTTGAAGCGAAGTTTCGCTTGCTAGGGGAGCCGGAAGACGTGGCGGTACTGGGTGTAGCGCTGTTTGCTACGGCTCCGCTGGGCGAAAAGACCGCTAAGGGATCGTACATCGGCGATCAGTCGATTGGTGGGGGTGGTCGGGTGATTTTTGACGGCAACGCGGGGCCAGCGTCCTTCGGCCTGAACTTGGGTTACCGCTTCCGAAAAGCCGGTCTAGTTGGAGAGACTGATATCGGGTCTGAGGCGGTGTACGGACTCGCGGGGGCGATTCGCCTGGGCCCCGTGGTGCGCTTGGTCGCCGATGCGTTCGGTGGCACGCAGTTTAGCGGCGTGGCCGGGACCAACTCACTAGAAGCCTTGGGCGCACTTCAGATCACACCTCTGGGCTCAGGGCTAGCCATCACCGCTGGGGGCGGCGCGGGCTTGATCCAGGGGTCTGTCGGCGTTCCGAAATTCCGCGCGGTGCTCGGCTTCAGCTACGCGATCGAGAGCAACGATCAGGACGATGACGGAATCGACGACGCCGGCGACCAATGCCCGACTGACGGTGAGGACGTTGACGGCTTCGAGGACGCGGATGGGTGCCCCGAGCTCGACAATGACAACGACATCGTGACCGACGATATCGATAAATGTCCGGAGAACCCCGAAGACATCGACGGTTTCCAGGACGGCGATGGCTGTCCTGACGACGACAACGACAAGGATGGTATCCAGGACTTGTCTGACAAGTGCCCTGAGAAGGCCGAAACCCTCAATGGCTTCGAGGATGAAGATGGTTGTCCCGATATCCCCGATTCTGACAAGGACGGCGTTGCCGATCCCGACGACAAATGCCCGAACGAGGCGGAAGACACAGACGGCTTCGAGGACACGGACGGTTGCCCCGATCCAGACAACGACGGCGACGGAATCTCTGACGAGAACGACGAATGTGTCGACATCCCCGAGGACGGCGCGGGTAAGCGCAAGGACGACGGTTGTCCGGACGACTGAGCGTGGGTACCTAATTGGGGCGCCGCGGGGTTTCTATCCCCGGGCGCCGCGGGGGGAGCCAATCAGGCGCTGCAACCGGGCGTTCTTCGACTGAAGTGCAGCTTGGGGGGGTGTGGGCAACGCTGGGCGTCGGGCCGCCTCTATCGCCCAATAGTTTTGGCTTGGCTGATTTGAGGGCAGAACCTTGGGTGCGGGTCCCTATACTCAACAAAGCTAGTGAGCATACTCCGCCACACGCCTTGGGTTCGGCACCTGCCCGCACTGTTAGCGGCGTTGCTGATCACCGGATCCGGCTACGGCCAGGAGAGCG
>JBDKJZ010000305.1:0-7091 GCA_039796375.1 Pseudomonadota bacterium | reverse complement strand
TGCTTGGCGTGACGGCCAAGGCGTCGTCGTTCGTGACGCGCCCCTGGCTCGCCGTTCCCCGGCCGCGTCGCCGCCGTCGGACTCGGACAAAGATGGTATTCCGGATAGCTGGGAGAAAACCCACGGCCGGAGCCCAGGCGTCGCCGACGGGCACGAGGTCGTAAACATCGCCGGATGCGCCGCCGGCTACAGCGCGCTCGAGTGCTACATCAACGAGCTGGCAGACTCGCTCGTCCCAGCGAAGTGAGGCTGGATAGCCCCTTCGAAGTCGTCTTCGATGCCTATCAACACGAAAGGTAGCCCAAACGTCGCAGCTTCTCTTTGGCTTCGCGCGACAGCTTTGCGGGCACATGACCCAGCCGCTTTTGCAGGCGCCTATTGTCGATGGTACGGCTCTGGTCGACCATGATCTCGCACTCCTCGTCAATTTTACACTCGATTCATTGTGGAAGAGCGACGCGAAGGGCGTTCCCACCCGTCAGGCGCGTCGTGCAAGGGAGGATCTGATTGGGGTCGGCGGCTGGGCGCACAAGACTTTCTGGGTGATGCCACGGTTTGCTGAACGCGGGGTCGACTGTGACGTCTTGCAACGAGTGCTCGACTGGACGAAGGCTGCCTGGCCCAAGGTGGATTGGAACCAGTTCCGACCGATGGTGCGAGCCACAGTTCCACTGCGGCTCGTCAAAAACGTCGCCAAGGGTCCTTTCCTTGAGGCTGTTGCCAGCAACGCGGGAAACGCGCCTGTCTTTTCTTGGCAAGTGAATGGCACGTCTGTTCCGAACAGCGGTTCCGTGCTTCCATTGGTCGACGTTCCGGCAGGAGCGTCCATCCAGGTCACGCTGACGAGCAATTCTTCCTGCCTCACCATGAACGCGCCAACCGCTCACAGGACAGCAGTCGGCATCGCGCAACGCTGAGAGTCCTGGCTCGGGGCATAAACCCGAGCCCGAGCCCCCTCGCCGCTGAGCAATGGTTACAGCACGCCGCAGGAGCCGTCGTCGACTTTTGCGTTGATGTCGTAGTTGGGCGCTGCAGGGTTCGTACATCCCGAGGGCTGCGCCTCTGAACCGGCGCCGCCAAGAGGCCGCGAGTTCTGTTTGACGTCATTCTGGAACGCTTGGAGCTTACCGCGAAGATCGTCTACGATCGCAGGGTTTGCGACCGCCAGGTTGTTATCCTCGTGCGGATCGTTGGCCAGGTTGTACAGCGCTCCTTCTCGCAGCTTCCAGTTGCCCTCGCGGATGGCCCCCAAGTCGTAGTAGATCGGGCCGTGCTTGGCGCCGGGCTCACCCATGACAAGAGGCCAGATGTCCTCGCCGTCGATCACGCGATCGGTTGGCACACCGCCACCGGTCAACCGCGCAATCGTTCGGTACAAGTCCAGGACAATCGCGGGCTCATCCCGTACCTGGTTAGCGGGAATCGTTCCAGGCCACCAGAAGATGGCGGGAACGCGCATTCCACCCTCCCAATTTGAGAACTTATAGCCTCGGAATGGATAGGCGGTTCCGCCGTCGGCGCCCTTGTCCCAAGGCCCGTTGTCGGAGCTGTAGACCACCAGAGTTTTCTCTGCAATCCCCTGCTGCTTTAGAGCATCGAGCAGGCGGCCGACGTTGTGGTCAAGTTCTTCGATCGCATCGCCATACTTTCCACGCGCCGACTTACCGCTGAACTCTGGACTCGAAAAGAGCGGAACGTGGGGCATCGTGTGCGGCAGGTAGATGAAAAACGGTCGTATGCATCTCTACGGTGTCGTGGTTGAGGTCGATCCACGCGCCCTCGTTGATCCGCACCGAGCCCTTGTTCTGGTAACTCAGGTTGTTAATCTGCATCCAAAGGATGCTAAGCTCCTACCAATAACCTACCAACCGAAAGTGGCGTAACACTCATCCTCCATGACGCGGACGGACGAGCCACCGTCCGGAGGCATGATGAACAGCCCCCCGGTATCTTTTGTAAATGTCAGGACGCTGCTGTCGGGTGCCCAAAGCGGCTGCGAAAGACCGTAGAGTGTGCCTTCCCTGGCTAAGCGCCTAACGAGCGACCCATCCGCGGTTGCCGTATAGATCGCGCGGGTGCCGGCGCCGAACGGCACCAGGGGGTCGTCTCCATATGGGACGTCGATGTAGTCCAGAGTGTAGGCGATGGACTGACTGTCGGGAGACCACTCGATCCCGCCGATAGACTCCTTCGGCGCGAGCCTCACGATCTCGACCAGATCAGTGCCGTCTGGGCGCACGGTGACCAGCGCCGGCCCCCGCAGGCAAGCGACACGGGACGAGTCCGGGGCCGGCGCGCAGTAGCCACCGAGCGTCACTGCGCCAGAGCCGTCCGCTTGGACGAATCTGGTTTCGGTCCGGTTTCTCCATAGAAAACCACTACCGTCTGAAAGCCACATCAGGCCGGCCCCGTCCTCGGGCAGGTCAGCTGCTTCGATCGCGGAGTCAGCCGTACGCGACGCGACGATGGCGGTGCTGTGATGAACGTAAGCAATTTTTGAGCCGTCGGGGCTCCAGCTGAACATCGCTACTCGATAGCCAGGAAAACGTCGTCGGCTCTCGCCATGATTCGAGGTCGCGTACAGCCTAACAGCCGCCGGATCATCGTCACTAGCTAGAAAGGCGAGCTCACTGCCGTTGGGCGACCAATCGAAGGCGCTCCAACCCCTTGCTAGATTCCAACCCACTTCGACGGGGGTGGCCTCTGGGGTCGAACGCAAGGTCAGCACGTAACCGGCCTCGCTAACAAAGGCCGAAGAGGCGAGTACTCCGTCCGTCGAGACCTTCGCCTGAATGTCATCCTCGAGCAATCGGAGGTTTCCGTTTACGGCGTCAACGAGATAGGTAACGAAGGCCCCCGAAACTTCATCCCAATCCGAGTAGAGAAAATATCTAGAGTCTGCGACCCCAGTAGACCGACCCTCAAAAAGATATCGGCGTGATCCGTTGATTTCGAAAAACCCGATATGTTTCGACCCACTCTGCACCTCCAGCGTTCCGAGCCTCGATCCATCCTGGGATATCCAGCGCGGCCAGCGGTTGACGCATGAATAGAGGAGACTCGGCTGCGCGTCCTGCGTGCCACCCACGCAGCGTCGTGCGCTGTGCGTTACCTCAGACGGGGACAGCCGTGCGTCGTCGTTCGTGTCGAGCCCCCAATCGATCCGTTTGCCCATTGCGCATTCAGCGTCGGATGCCTCCCGTACACGTACTTCGACTTGATGCTCGGCGCTGCGACAGACGACGAGGCTGGACAATGTCTCCAACGGATCGATCATCCGGTCGCCAGATGTGTCGACTCCCCACCGCAAGCGCTTGCCCCCCGAGTCGCACACGACATCCGATGGGGATTCCAGGACGGTTACCCTGGTTTGCGGTTCAAAGCTACACCCACCGCCGCATGCCAGCTGCGAGTCGAGAAAGCCTACCCCGAGGCGGCTGAAAATGACGCCTTCTTCACTTGAGGTTAGAACGGAGATCCAACCGTCAGGTGTCGTGGCAAGGCTTCCATCCGGGGTGGAGGTGGAAGAGACGAACGCGCCTTCGTCCCATGAATCGCCCTCATCGAAGCTGCTAAAGATGGCGGCACGCTCTTCGCGCAGTCCGAGCATGAGCACGCGGTTGCGCGTTGCCCCCTGATCGACCGAAGAGTAGCGGGAGACGGAAAAATGGGCGGACTGACCGAGCGGTGTGGGCGACCCGGCGATCGACTCACCCGCATCGCTGCTCACAAGCAGGTCGTTTTCAAGGTTTCGCAAAATGAGGAGCGATCCATCCACCCTTTCGACGGTACTCACGTGACCTGAGTGCGGAGAAAAACGCTTGGCGCTTGCCTCCATGAACGCCCCTGGGCGAAAAGCGGCGGCACCGTCGTCGCTCAACCAAAGGGAGGATTCCCAGTCAAGTTGTTCCCAGTCCCCACTTTGAGCTCCGGCGGCGTGCAACATCGGCAAAACGAGGCGCGTAGCGTGCGGCCCGCGCGCGAGTCTTGTGGCTCCACCCAACACGCCTAACCACGACGGCTCCGCGTGCGCTAGCCGTGCTGAGATATCTTCGGGTTCAGTCCAGTGCTCGCCATCGTCATCGCTCGAGATGAGCAACACCCTACCCGGAGCAGACAACATGTCGTTCGCGAGCACCAGGATGCGATCAGAGCCCCCATCGATGATTGGCGCAGTCCGGCAACCATAACAGGATGCGATTTCTGTAGTCGCGGACCAACTGTGGCCGCCGTCAGTGGACCGACGCATAAGCAGCGTTCCGAACTCATGCTCCGGAATATCGTAATTCAACCCGGCGAACGCAAGCAGCGTGCCGCGGCGAGTTGTGGCCAGGACGGGCGCATGGGTTCTCTCGTGGGACTCTCGCACTCGAAACAGTATTTCACTCTGAGGCGCGTCGTCACGATCGAGGGGCGCTGCTGGAAGCAGAGGATTCGGGTCCGTCGGTTGCCCACCGGCGCCGGGCCCGCTGCCCCCCGCAGTGCCGCCAACTCCAGGTCGGCCTCCGCCTTTGCCGGCGCCGCCGGTCTCCTCACCGCCCTTGCCATCGTCGTTACCGCTAGCACCCGAAGCACCTCCTGAATGCTTCTCACCATCACATGCAGACGTAGCGACTGTGGAGAAAAGGAGAATTGAGGCGGACCATGCGGTGACCCGTGTTGTGCTCCACAGGATAAGGTTTCGGATTGTCACGTTCAGAATTCCAAGGCAGGAGAAGAGAAGGACGGAGGGTAGCACGACAAAACGTTGTCGGCTAGGCGCCACACCGTGTCGGGGGCCGCGACGATGTCCACCTCCACAGCGGTCTCCGTTAAGAACATCTGCCGAGTTGTTTTCGCGTGCACAGGTTGCTCCTTCGGGGAGCTAGGGCAGCGAGGGCACGTGTCGAAGTCGGTAGTGGCGGGGGCGCCGACCGCGACTCGGCACCGATATTCTTTGGCGGAGCTGTACCTTGCGTTTCGGCATGCGAAGACATCGCTCTACTACGAACGTCGGGGTGTTGGCTTGCTGAACCTCGCTCGATTCGAATGCAATCTCGACACGAGGCTGCGCGCCCTTCAAGCGACGCTGGATGGGAATGGCGGGTGGTTCGACGGCATCCCTATTGGCGAAGTTTGGATTACGCCAAAGCGACTAGCTGGCGGCAACGAGCCTTCACCCGACGGCATCATCCGGATCGGCGTCCCTGCAGCTGCTCTACCCGACCTCGACGTGCAGCTGCGCCTCTCGCCGTCGCCACAATTCGCGATCGTCGAGGTCCTATTCTTGTGGCAATTCGGCGTAGCGCTCGAATCGGTGTTGTCGTCCAACGCCATCGGCTACCGATTGGACCAACGAAATGGGACTCTTCGAAAGGACGGGCGGTGGCTCTTTCAGTACTGGCCCACGCAATACAAACAGTTCCGTACCGCGCCCATCGAGGCAGCTCGCGGCGCCATCGAAGACGATGGCCAGACGACCATTCTCAGCGTGGACCTCGCGAGTTTCTACTATACGGTCGACCCCGCGTTTCTCGTTGCGGCCGAGTTTGTGGGTGATGTTGCGCGATGCGCTTCCGCTCGAGGCCACGACTTCGCACGAGACGACTACCTTCGCGCCGCCAATTCGCTACGGCGCGCCCACGCGGAATACTGGGCCTTGGCTAGCAAGAGAACCGGGCTGCCCTGGAAGATTGGCCTACCAATAGGTCCGCTCACGAGCCGCGTCGTTGCGAACGTCGCGTTGGCGACACTCGACCGAAAGATCGAGGCAGCCGCGAGCACCAAATGCTACCGACGATACGTCGACGACATAGTGGTGGTCTGTACCACGAAGACCGCGCACTTCGCCGACGCGGGGAAGCTCCTCGAGGCTGTGTTTCCAATGCGTTCGGCCCAGGACAATGAACTTGCTCTTGATACCGCCGCCTTGGGGAGAAGCGGCTCTGGATTCCGCATTCAGCGGCAAAAGCTGCGCGCTCATCACTTGGTTGGGTTACCTGGACAGCACTTCCTAAAGGCGGTGAACGAGGACTTCAACAAGCTCGTCAGCGAACGGCGCGCATTTCTCGACGATTCGACGATCTTGGAAGAGGCCGCCAAGCACCTTACCCGAGCTGGGAAGGCGGATGGGTCGCCGTTGCGTGTGCTGCGCGACGCTGACCGCGTTCGCTTAGAGCACTTCGCTCTGTCGACGAGTCTCGAATCTCTTGAGCGCGTATCCGTTCTCGTTGACAAGACCGAAGCGCGTGAGCTGGCCCGGCGCACTCAGAAGCGAATCGAGCGCGTCTTGGCCGCTGAGGACGATTGGGTTACCAACCTTGATCTGAGTCTTCGGTTGCTACAACTCGCGATTGTGACTGACGATCTGGGATCGTTTCGGACGCTCATGAAACGCATGGATGCCGTCTGGAGTTCCACGAGCAAGCTGGCCGCGCACGTGCGCCGGCTTCGACACATGGGACGCGAGCTTCCGAAGGCTTCGGGGTGGGCATGGTTACGCGACTACCTGCACGAGCGTCGAAATGAAGCCATTTCGAAGTCGATTGGTGAGGAGTGTCTGCTGATCGTGTCCCATTTGCGACAGCGTGCAGTCGTTCACCGGCGGAGCCTGCTAAGCTGCGGCACGTTTCTTGAGCAGGCTCGCAAGTTGTCGATCGCCGATCTTCGGGCTCGTGATCGCGAAGAGGACCACCCGGCGATCTCGCCAACTCGGTCGGCTAGCGATGCACGCCTCACGGAGGAGTTGTCGGAGAACTCGGCGTTGGCCGAACGCCTGACGACAATTAATGAGTTTGTGCGGCTGTGCCGCAAGTTGTCAGACCCGGCCTGGGCGATAGATGCTTGGCGGCTGTTCCTTTGTGTTCGTCCACCGTCGTACCTGGATGTCGCTCGACGGCTCTTGGCAGAGGTTGAATCGAAGGGCTTTCGCGACGACGCATTCGAGGAAATCTTGAAGGTCGTGAACGCGGTGAGGGGGACGCGGTACACGGTAGCGGGCACTACACGAGTGAAGTGTCCAAGGCGTCGCCGTCGATCCGTACATCGCCCGAAGAGCTCCAAGCGTGGCTCGAGGAGTTGGTGCGTCAATTCCGGTTCGCGCAGCTCGTGGC
>JBDKJZ010000304.1:0-7096 GCA_039796375.1 Pseudomonadota bacterium | reverse complement strand
CGGGCCGAGAATACGTCCCAGCTTACCGACAGTTCCCATCATGTCTGGGGTGGCAATCACGCGATCGAAATCGATGTTGCCGTCTTGGATCTTCTGAGCGAGGTCATCTGCCCCCGCCACATCAGCTCCGGCCTCAATCGCTTCCCGCTCTTTGTCACCCTTCGCGAACACGGCGACGCGAATGGTCTTGCCGGTGCCGTGCGGAAGCACGATTGCACCACGAACCATTTGGTCTGCGTGTTTCGGATTGACGCCGAGACGGACCGCAATATCCACGCTTTCGTTGAACTTGGCGTAGGCGATTTCCTTCACCTTACCAACCGCGTCCGAAACCGTGTGCAGCTGGGCTCGGTCAAACTTGCCGAGCGCCTCTTTCCGTTTCTTAGATAGTCTACCCATTCAAACTCCTCTGGTGCACGCGACCCCGCTTTTACGCGAAGCCTCCCAGATTGACCCGGACCATCCGGACCAGTATTTCAAGCACTCAGTCGCGCGAAGCGCCTGCGTGCCTGCAACTCGTAACCGGCGAGCGATGCTCAGCCTTCGACCTCAATACCCATACTGCGCGCGGAACCAGCGATGCTGCGCATCCCCGCCTCAAGGTTGGTGGTGTTCATGTCGTCAAACTTGATCTTGACGATCTCCTCGAGCTGGGCTCGAGTCACCTTCCCGACCTTTTTGCGGTTGGGCTCGGGAGAGCCGGACCCGGGCTTGCCCATGGGTGGAATGCCTGCCGCCTTCTTCAATAAGATCGTCGCCGGCGGCGACTTCATGATGAAGGTGTAAGAGCGATCCGCGTAGACGGTGATCTCTATCGGGACGACGGTGTCCCCCAGCTTCGCACTTCGAGCGTTGAAGTCTTTGCAGAACCCCATGATGTTGACGCCATGCTGACCCAAAGCGGGACCGACAGGCGGAGAGGGGTTGGCTTTTCCTGCAGGGAGCTGGAGCTTGATGAAGCCGGTGACTTTTTTCTTACTGGCGGCCATGATAAAAATCCTTAGCGTTTTTCTACGTGGCTAAAGTCAAGTTCGACGGGCGTGGGCCGCCCGAAGATGCTGACCATAACCTTGAGCTTTTGCTTGTCCGGCTTAACCTCTTGGACGTTGCCGGAGAAATTGGCGAAGGCGCCGACGACCACGCGCACCTCATCGCCCTCCTGAAACTGTTGCTTCAGCTTGGGCTTAACCGCACCCTCCGTGATCCCACGTCGTAGATCTTCGATGTGGGGCGGCTTCACTTCCTGGGGCTTTTGGTTGCCAACGAACCCCGTGACCTTAGGGGTGTCTTTGACCAGATGCCAGGTGTGATCGTTCATGACCATTTCCACGAACACGTAGCCCGGGAAGGTGGTCTTGGTGCGCATGCGGCTCTTGCCGTCCTTCATGTGCTGAGAGACCGTCTCTGAGGGCACCATGATCTCGCCGAACCTGTCCTCCATCTTGAACTGGCGAATGCGCTCCTGAAGCGCAAGTTTCACCTTGTTCTCGAAGCCGGAGTACGAAGTGACCACGAACCACTTCTTCTCTTCTTGCTCGGCGTCCTCGGACGTTTCAATGGTTGTTTCGTCAGTCATCAAGCACCGTAAATCAGGTTAGTGACGAAGCCCCAAAGACGATCAAGCAGTCCGACGTACACCGTCGCAAACGCTGTTACGATCAGCACCACAAGCGCCCCGTTAGTAACAGTCTCGCGGTCCGGCCAGTGTATCTTTGCCAGCTCACTCGCGACTTCGTCTGCCCACTGCCGAACACCGGGCTTACGCACGGTGTAAACCACGGCAATAATCCCGACAACCAACCCGAGGGGCATCGTCACGCCGCCGCGCTCATCCTCAGCGTAGCTAAGCAGCTGTGGCACCGCGCGCACCGCTGCAGGCCAATCTGCAAGCGAGTTCCAAATCGCCCCGAGGATCTTGCCGGTGAGGTAGGCCACCAAGACTCCCGCTCCGAAGAATGCCGCCTGTACGTATTTTTCGGTCCCGAGCTGGGCCGGGGCCGCACCATCAAAGGAAACCTCACCCCGCTCGCCCGTATCGGACGAAACGACGTCGCCTAGAACAGCGCTCGCGCCGTCCCGCGTTGTCTCGTCTTGGTTTTCGTCCTTCGTTGCCATGCTCTAAACTTTCGAACTGCTAACCCGTTGAGGGACTCTTCAGAAAACTGATGACCACGGCCAGGCATCTGCGGTTGCAGGGGCGGCAGGGCTCGAACCTGCGACCTGCGGATTTGGAATCCGCTGCTCTACCAACTGAGCTACACCCCTAGGCGAGGTTGCCCCAGAAAGGAAACAACAGCTGCCGGAAATGCTTGGATGTGGTTCGGATGCTACTTGCCCTCGCGATGCTCGGTGTGGCGGTCACAAATTTTGCAGTACTTCTTGAGAATCAGCGGTGCGGCTCCCGGTTTCCGCGCCTTGGTCGTCTTGTAGTTGCGGGTGTTGCAGACTAGGCAAGCCAGAGAGATCGACTCTCGTTTCACTCTCTGGTTTCGGTGCGCCAACCTCTTACTCGAGGATCTGGGTTACGACGCCGGCGCCGACGGTCCGGCCACCTTCGCGGATTGCGAAACGCATCTGCTCTTCTAGCGCCACCGTGGTGATCAGCTCAACCTCAACGGTCACGTTGTCTCCGGGCATCACCATCTTCACGTCTTCGGGAAGCTTGATCGAACCCGTTACGTCCGTCGTGCGGATGTAAAACTGAGGACGGTAGTTCGAGAAGAACGGCGTGTGACGCCCACCCTCCTCCTTCCTCAGGACGTAGAGCTCGCCCATGAACTTCTTGTGCGGCTTGATCGAACCCGGCTTTGCCAAAACCTGACCGCGCTCGATCTGGTCCTTATCAATTCCCCGCAGCAAGCAGCCGCAGTTGTCGCCAGCTTGGCCCTGGTCCATGCTCTTGCGGAACATCTCCACGCCCGTCACGATCGTCTTCTTCTCCGCTTCGAAGCCCACGACCTCCACCTCGTCGTTCACCTTCACGACGCCGCGCTCGATACGACCCGTCGCTACCGTCCCGCGACCCTTGATCGAGAACACATCTTCCACTGCCATCAAGAAAGGCTTGTCGATCTCGCGCACGGGCAGCGGGATGTCCTTGTCCAGCGCCGCGACCAGCTCCGTGATCGTCGCAGACCACTTCGGGTCGCCCTGAAGCGCGGGCAGAGCTGCACCGCGAACGATCGTTGCGTTGTCCCCGTCGAACTTATACGAGCTCAGAAGTTCACGAACTTCCATCTCCACCAGGTCCAACATCTCTATGTCGTCGACAGCGTCACACTTATTCAGCCAAACCACGATGTGGGTCAGACCCACCTGACGCGCCAACAGCACGTGCTCACGTGTCTGAGGCATCACGCTGTCCAGCGCGCTCACCACGAGAATCGCCCCGTCCATCTGCGCTGCGCCCGTGATCATGTTCTTCACGTAGTCAGCGTGCCCGGGGCAATCGACGTGCGCGTAGTGACGCAGCGGAGACTCGTACTCCACGTGGCTCACCGCGATCGTCACGGTCTTCGTTTCGTCGCGAACGATTCCGCCCTTAGCGATGTCGGCGTAGGAGATCCCCTTCGCCAGACCAATTCGCTCCTGAACCTTCAGGATCGCGGCGGTCGTGGTGGTCTTGCCATGGTCAATGTGACCGATGGTCCCTACGTTGACGTGGGGTTTGGAGCGTACGAATTTCTCTTTGGCCATTTGTGGATTTCCTCGAAGTTCGAGTCCCGCTTCTGAGGACTCAGTACTATTGGCTATTAAGTGTGTTGTCTCTATTTCCGTCGCGAATGCAGCGGGCTATCGCGTCGTTCTATTCGCCGCGAACCTTGGCAACGATTTCGTCTTGGGTGTTCTTAGGCACAGCCTCGTAATTCGAGAACTGCATGCTGTAGGTGGCACGACCCTGTGTCTTGCCCCTGAGATCTGTCGAATAGCCAAACATGGTTGCGAGCGGCACCTCCGCGTCGACAACTAGACTAGACGCACGCGGGTTCATGCCGAGAACCCGCCCACGGCGTGAGTTCAGGTCTCCGATCACATCGCCCAAATTCCCCTCGGGGGTGACCACTTCCACCGCCATGACGGGTTCCAGCAAGTGCAGGCCCGCGCGCTTCGTGCCCTCTTGGAAGGCCATGGATGCGGCGATCTCGAAAGCGGGACCCGACGAGTCCACCTCGTGAAATGAACCATCCAACAAGCGCGCTTTGCAGTCCAGCATTTCGTAGCCGGCGAGCACTCCGCGCTTCATCGCATCGCCTATCCCCTTTTCGATGGAGGGAATGAACTCTTTCGGGATAACGCCGCCGACGGTCGCGTTCTCAAAGACGTAGCCAGCGCCCTTTTCGGCCGGCTCTAAGTCAAAAATGCAGTGTCCGTACTGACCGTGACCGCCGGACTGGCGCACGAACTTGTGCTCGCAGCGAACCTTCTGACTGATCGCTTCCCTGTAAGCCACCTCCGGCTTACCAACATTGCACTCAACTTTGAACTCACGTCGCATCCGCTCGACGATGATCTCCAGGTGGAGTTCTCCCATCCCAGCAATGATCGTCTGGCCTGTCTCAGGATCCGTGTACGTGCGGAACGAGGGATCTTCGTACGCCAGCTTCCCAAGAGCGATGCCAAGCTTATCGACATCCGCTTGAGTCCTAGGCTCAATCGCGATCGATATCACCGGCTGCGGAAACTCCATCCGCTCAAGAATTATGGGGGCCTTCTCGTCGCACAGGGTGTCCCCTGTCCGCGTATCGCGAAGTCCGACCGCGGCATAGATGTTCCCCGCGTGACACTCCTTCAGTTCTTCGCGCTTGTTGGAGTGCATTCGAAGGATACGTCCCAGTCGTTCACGCTTACCACGAACCGAGTTGAACACTGCCGTGCCGCTCGCGACCGTGCCGGAGTAGACGCGGAAGAACGTCAAATTGCCGACAAATGAGTCGTTGGCAATCTTGAAAGCCAATGCCGCGAACGGAGCCTCGTCCGATGCCTTACGGGACTCCACCTGGTCCGTGTCCGGATTGATACCTTCGACAGCAGGGACGTCAGTCGGCGATGGGAGGTAGTTAACCACCGCGTCCAGCATCATCTGTACGCCCTTGTTCTTAAACGCCGACCCACAGACGACCGGCACGAACTTGAAGTTCAGCGTACCTTGGCGCAGCGCCCGATAGATCTCTTCGTTGGCGACGGCGGCCGCGCCGCCTTCCATCCACTTCTCCATGAGAGCATCGTCGACCTCAGCACACGCTTCGATCATCAGCTCGCGCTGCTCACGACACTTGTCTAATAGGTCCTCCGGAATCGCGACCCACTGGTAACTGGCGCCGAGACTCTCATCGTCATAGATCGCCGCCTCCATCCGAACCAGGTCAACAATTCCAACGAGGTCGCTCTCCTGCCCAACCGGCCACTGAATGGCGACGGGCACGCAACCTAGGCGCTCGCGCATTGAGTCGAGGTTCATCTGAAAGTCGGCACCAACCTTGTCCAACTTATTAACGAACGCGATGCGCGGAACCCGATACTTATCCGCCTGGCGCCAGACGGTTTCGCTCTGAGGTTCAACGCCGTTGCCCCCATCGAACACCGCAACAGCCCCGTCTAGAACCCGAAGAGAACGCTCTACCTCGATGGTAAAATCGACGTGCCCGGGCGTATCGATGATGTTGATTCGATGCTGGACATCACGCCAGGGGCCCCCCGTCGGAGTCCAGAAGCAGTTCGTCGCCGCGCTCGTGATCGTGATCCCGCGCTCCTGCTCCTGCTCCATCCAGTCCATGACAGCCGCGCCGTCGTGAACCTCACCGATCTTGTGACTGATGCCAGTGTAGAACAGCACTCGCTCAGTCGTGGTGGTCTTACCCGCATCGATATGCGCCATGATCCCGATGTTTCGGGTCTTCTCCAGGGCAATCTCGCGGGCCATAGACTCGTTCGATTCTTAGACGTTAGATGGACGAAATCCCCCCCGGGCCTGGAGCTTCGCATTTGCGAAGGTCACTAATTCCGGAAGGGGATTCGGGGTGCAGCAAGATGCCGCAAGTCGGAAGAGGCGTTCAGCCCCACTTCTGCAACCCGAGTTATTTCGTCGTCATCATAGCGTTTGAATCTACTCCCTTGAGAAAGGTCGCGAGCTCACTCACCAACGGTAGTGGGCGAATGCCTTGTTAGCATCAGCCATACGGTGGGTGTCGTCCTTCTTCTTCACGGCCCCCCCACGATTCTGCGACGCATCAACGAACTCAGCAGCTAGCCGTTCGCGCATGGTCTTCTCACCTCGATCGCGCGAGTAAGCAACCAGCCAGCGCATCGCCAGCGCCACGCGACGCTCGGGGCGCACCTCAACCGGTACCTGGTAGTTGGCACCGCCCACGCGGCGGCTCTTGACTTCCAGCTTCGGCTTGACATTCTCGAGCGCCTTGCGGAACACCTCTAGCGGGTCCTCCTTGAAGCGCTCGCTAATGATATCGAAGGCGCCGTAGAGGATACCCTCAGCAGTGCTCTTCTTCCCGCTAAGCATGATTGCGTTCATGAACTTAGCGACGAGCTTGTCCCGGTACACAGGGTCCGGTGTGATTAATCGTTTTGGAACTTCGCGCCTACGGGGCATGTCTTGATTCCTCGGTTAAGCCTTGGGTCGCTTCACGCCGTACTTGGAGCGCTTGCGGTTGCGGTTGGCCTTGTTGGTAGAACTCGGGCCGATTGCGCCGGAAGCATCGAGCGTCCCGCGAACAACGTGGTAACGAACACCAGGCAGGTCCTTAACGCGGCCACCGCGAATCAGCACCACGCTGTGCTCCTGAAGGTTGTGTCCCTCACCGCCGATATAGCTGGTGACTTCCATCCCGTTTGTTAACCTTACACGACACACCTTACGGAGTGCTGAGTTTGGCTTCTTGGGGGTGGTGGTATAGACGCGCGTGCAAACACCGCGTTTCGCGGGGCACGCCTTAAGTG
This sequence comes from Pseudomonadota bacterium, assembly GCA_039796375.1. Classification (GTDB taxonomy): domain Bacteria; phylum Myxococcota_A; class Polyangia; order Polyangiales; family Polyangiaceae; genus SZUA-265. The sequence continues at coordinate 145 of JBDKJZ010000304.1, read as the reverse complement.
CCGGCGAGGCGGTCTTATCGACGACCGCCTGACGGCCTTTGCGAATGAGCTGTTGAATCGTGGGCATATTGAAGGGACCCGTAAGTCAGGGGACGTGGAGGGTTAGCGATCGCGATGGCGAAGTCAAGATCGCTCTTGGCTAAAG
>JBDKJZ010000303.1:0-7108 GCA_039796375.1 Pseudomonadota bacterium | reverse complement strand
TGCCCGGAAGTTGCCGGCCTGCTTTACGTCGTCGACGATACCGGTCCGTCATGTAGGACGCCGAACTCAGGCGTGCTCCTGTTAAATGCCAAGACTGACGCGCTAATCGCATTTGACAATGCGCGGTCCGCTGCTCGAGGCACTCCTCAAGCAATATCCGGCGATCTGAATGGGTTGACACTGTACCCGGGCTTGTATGAATCAGGCTCTACGATTGAGATTTCACCAGGCGGTTTCCTCTACCTGGATGCTCAAGGGGACAAAAATGCCGTCTTCATCATCCGCAGCGCCAACTCAATCACCACCGAAGATCAGAGCAAGGTCGTCCTGACCAAAGCGGCCAGGGCAAGCAACGTTTATTGGATGGCGGGCACCGCAATAACTCTGGGAACCGATTCGATCATGAAGGGAACCCTCATCGCCGGAACTGCCATCTCGCTCCTGAACGGCGCAGATCTGTCAGGTAGAGCCTTGAACCAAGGTCCGGCGGCAGCGGCAATCACGTTAGATGCCAGCACCGTTGTCATCCCTCGTCCATAACCCAGCCACCCAGGCAGCGCCTGCACTGCCAGGGTTACCAGGTTAGGGGCTTTGCCTCGTGGACGCTAGTCTTTCGCACTGACTAACCTTAGCTCATCTACCCCCCCCGCGAAGCTCAAGTCTGGCTTTCCGCAGCCGATCAGGTCTCCGGGGACTATGAACTGGATTAAGAGACTCTTTGGGGGAAACACCAAGCAGGAGGAGGCTCCTGTCGAGCTCGCCCCGTTAGCACCGAAGACTGTGGCACCAACGGAGCTCGCGAGAGCCTTCGCAAACCAGATCCCCGGCGCGCTCTTCGAGGACTTTCTGGCGGACTTCAGAGACGACGATCTGGTCGCAAGGGTGACCTACACCCACTTAGGAGTCGAGTCGCGTCTGCTCATCTTGTGGCACCGAGAGCGGGGGGACGGCACAACTGATGTGTGGCTCCAAACGAGAGCCATCGGAAAGTCCGGTTACTTCGATGTGCGTCGCTGCGCCGCTGGAGAAGAATTCGACGACGACGAACCGCGCATTTTTCTGACGGCCACCTGCTACCTCAACGGACCACGCGTCCGCAACGAAGTGGCGCGAACACTGTCGTTGCCAGAAAGCGCTCGGGAACGACTGTTCGCGGCGAGCGGCGAAGTTTTCCTTGTTGGTCTCCACGAAGAGCTCATGCAGGCCTACCTGGGCGATGCTTTCGACTTTGACGCACTCCTTCGAACCCGTGAAAACGCTGTCGCTTTCCTCGTGGACTTGGGGAACGAGTTGTCTTTTTTGGGAAGCCAGCTCCCTCTAGTTTGCAAGGAGACCGCCGAGTTCATCGAGTCCCGCACTTGCCAGTTCTGCCGCTGCTCCTTTCTGTTTTCGCCCACGATTCAGGGGTGTACCCATTGTGGTGCCCCCGCCGAGGGCGCCGAGCCCATGCCACCAACCCAATACGCACCACTTCAGGACGATCCGCTGCTGGATGACCCCGAGAAAATAGAAAATACGATGAACGAGCTCCGCGACGACCTCCAGCAGCTCTTGCCGCTTCTTGATGAGCCCGTCGTTCGCGAAGACCCTGAGCGCGGGCGGCTCTACGTCGAGTATAAGATCGATGGGCGGCCTTTCCGTGTGAAGATGATGGATACGTACGTGGGCGTCAGGGCCGAAGCGACTGGTGCCCGGGGCGACTTCGCCATCGTGTACCGCTCCGAGACGAACGACTGCGACGATCCCCGCCACGTCTGGCGCGAATCGGAGCGCCGGGTGTTCTTCTCCAAGCACTGCTCGGTTCGCAGTGACCACACTGCCAAGGAGGCAGCCCGGATCGCGTCGTTGCCCGCCGAAGCGCGCGCGAAACTGCTCGCGATGTGCGAAAAGTACGAAGGCGGGGCTCAACTCGACGATGAAGGATATCTGGCGCAAGCAATGGATACGTATGCCCACTTCGAAGGCATGCATCACGTCGTCGAATGTAGCCGCGCGTTGGCGAGCATAGCCGACGCCATTCCGCGGGACTACACGGGCACCGAGGACCAGCGCTATAAGCTGACTCTCTGCGGGTATTGCCGTTGGGAGTACTTTGCCGAGTTGAATCAAACCATGTGTTCGCACTGCGGTGCCGAACAGGCGAAGAAGAGCACGGCCGCCTGAGCTTCTCGCCGGGATCTGCGACGTCGCTGAACGAGACGTCTCGCCTGAGCATGGGAGCGCTGGCTCCGTTCTCTAGTGCCGTGTGTCCGCAGCTTGAAAGTGGAGATCCGTTGAGTGCCAACTACGCCGCAGACGCGTTGGTCAACGCACGTATCGCAGCCTTCGTAGCGGCATCAGCGCGCCTGCACGAGCTGTCGCTAGAGATGATCGGCAAGGCTTCGCGGGCCTGCGCATCGATGGCCGCAGACTTAGGCGCCAAGGTTCCAGCTTCCGACGAAGGAGCGGATCCCGGCTCGTCCACCAAAGCGTCCTGTGGAGCCTTGGCTGCGCGCATCGATCAGCTCCTAGAAGCCGGCTCGGCGGCGCGGGCGACGACCTGACCACCTCGATGGTGGGGACGGCGACGACACGCTCCACGGCGACAAGACTGGCGCCGCTTCACCTAACCGGTGGTCGGATCGAGTTCGGCGACGAGGTCTCGACCGATGACTAGAAGGAGGCCTCCACGCCGATGCTGGGAATAGTGACCGGCCCAATCGCATTGTTCCGACACCCGTAGGCGTAGCAGCTTGTTTGAAGAACTTCTTTGTGGAGTGTCGTGTTCAGAACTTCTGCGACCATTGCCCACCACGCCCCTTCACTGCCAATCGACCAGCGTTTCTCTAGGCGCCAGTCCAAACGGTAGAACCACGGTGTTCTCACTGGGTCTTCAATCGCCTCAATGTATGCGACCTGAGCAGGAATACCGGAGTAGAGCACAACGCGCGATCCGAGGCGCCATCGGCGACCGAGATCGTAGACCATGGCGGCGTTGAACACGTGCGTGCGATCAAACCCAGCGACTGCTGAAACCCGTCCCACGCTGCGCAGCGACCGAGAGAGGGTGTACGAAAAGAACCCGCCGAGCTTCGCCGTTAGGGCGCGCTTGAGGTAGAATTCTACTCCGTAGGAGTGATTAGTAGTTCGGTCGTCGAAGGAATTGGTTCGAGCGTCGCTGTTCTGCAGAGCTGCCGTGCTCAATACGTCAGTTCCGTTGAACGTGGCGTTCTGAAAGACCGTAAGGCTACTGGTCAGCTTCAGTGGCATCTTCACCTCCACACCTGCGCTGCTTTGGACAGCGCGCTGCAGCCCGGCGCTTGCCGCCCCACCCAGTCCAGGGACGGGGACGACGACGCTCGGTGGCTGGTGGGCGACCCCGAAATCATGCGTGACCGACACGCGCGGGTGGAGGTCGTAGCGCACAGCCAAGCGCGGCTCAACGGCGTAGGCCAGCTGTCCGCCGGTGTCGTAAAGGTCAAAGCGTAGACCAGGGGTCACAGTGACGAATCCTGCAGTGTTCCAAACACCCTCTATCCACACGCCACTCAGGATGTCGTCTCGCGACAGAAAACGCGAATCCACTGTGCCTTGCGCGCCAGACCGCCGAGCGGTGCTCAAGACATCAAGCACGCTTTCTGGGAAACCAGGAAACGGGAGGAGCTTACGCTCCGCTCGAAGTGCGCGTTCTTCGACTGGAAGTGGCGTACCAGGTGAGATTGGGTTCCCGTTGTCATCGTTGTTAGCTGTGTTGATGTCGACTTGAAACCTAGAGAAATCGACGTCTACGCCGGAGCGAAAGAGTAACTTTGGCGATGAACGGTGGCTGTAGTCCAGGCGCCCCCCGACGCTACGCGTCGCAAGATCTAAGGCTTCGCCCGAGTCATCGGGGTCCCCGCCAACCTCGGACCCTACAAGCCCGAGCGCAAGCATCAAGCTGAACGAATTGCGTTCATCAAGCTCTTTCGTGTAACGAGTGTTGACCTTATGAAAGGTCACGTCTAGCACCTGTTGACGCTCTCCAGCTTGGTTGTTGGCTGCGAGAAAGTCGTGAGAGCCAAAGCCGAGAACGGAAACGGTTTCACCCGACTCTAGCGCGTAGCTCACGCGGCCCTGGTAGTCCCAGTAGCCCAGCGACACATCTGGCGCGAGCTGTGAAACAACCAACCCCGCGTAAGAGTAGCGACCAGCGAACATTGCGCTTCCTAGGCCCTCAGCGAATGGGACCTCCACGAAGCCGCCCGCGTCCACCAGACGAAGACTCGCTTCACCCCTGAGCCGTTGCTCAGGCTGCGCGACATCGCCAGCGACGATCCCCCCAGCGTAGCGACCGTACTTTGATGGGTAAGCCCCAGAGTATAGGTTAACGTTGTCGATAAACGCCGGATGGATCACGCCTGGCCCAGCCGCCACGTGATACAGCAGCGGTACGGTCACCTCATCAAAAAAGTACCCTACGTTTCCTGGCGGCGCCCCCCGGACGTAGAAATAGGGTAACCCTGACGCTACGGGCGTGACACCGGGGAGGGCTTCGATTGCGCGAAATGGGTCACCGAACGCACCAGGCATCTGTCGCACCTCGCCGCGCCCAAGCTTCCTTACGCCCGAGGTTCGTTCTCCTGCTACAACCACATCAATGGAGGCAGTCTTGCCGGAGACGTCCGGGGCGATAGGCTGAGCTACTGGTTCAGGCGTGGCGTCTGCCTCGGGACGCGTCTCTTGCTGCTCAACAATGGTGGGGGTGAACAGCACCTGGACTCGAATACGCGCCGCAACTGCTTGGCCGGAGCGCTGCGCCGGCACGAAAAGCCAGCCAGCGGCCTCGGCCAAAGCTGCCGAAGAGAATGGCGGCTCTCCGCGCGCTACTTGCACGTCGGCGACGCGGCCCTGCGTATCGACCAATACCAACAGTTCTACCGTAGCCTCACCAGTGGCCTCCTTGGGGTACTCGACCTCAAGGGAACCGAGCGCACGGGGAGCCACTGTGGGATTTCCTGGTGGCGTCTGAGACTCTTGAGCCGACTGTGTCGGCGCCCCCGCTGAAGACTCGGTTTCGCCTGCAGGCATAGCTTGGGCCTGACCGAGCGCAACACCAGCGAAGCCAATGCAGATCGCAAGCAACACACCCACCGGTCTCAATGTAGCAGCTTGCCAGCGATTGCAAAACCCATATAGTTCAGCCAGTGACGCGAGAACGAACATTGTTGTGTCTTCTATTTTCTGTCCTCGCAGGCGTTCCGTCGTGTCAAGGCAAGTATTCATTGGAGCCCACCTTCTGCGATGATTGGTGCCGCGTCATTCTCCAAGGAGGGTGCGATGAGACGCCGCGTGCGTGCGTGCGTGAGTGTGAACTCACGAGATCCTCCGAAGATTGCTCGGGATTGCAGCAAGAGCTACTCGAATGCTACACGAAACGTACTGATTCATTGGTGTGCGAGGTCGGTGGTGGATACCGTGAAACACGAGTCGCGGATCGCGCCTGCGAAGCCGAACGAGACACTTTGTACGAATGCGAGGCGCCGAGTATCGGTGGCTGCCTACAACAATGCCGGACAATCCAAGCGGTCCAGCTGGGTTCAATGGTCGACGGTGAGGCGAACCCGGCAGTCGACGACGAAGCGAACCCGGCGGAATCTCAGGACGCCGAAGCGCCACTACTTGCGAATTGCCCGGCACTTGACGAGCCCTGCGAAACGATCTGCTGGACATTGTTCGTTTTCACCAGCGAGGAGCTTGAGAAAAGCCTCACTTCAGGAGACCAGGATGCGACGCGTGGTGATGGGGTCATGGGCGTCGGTGAGTGCGTTCAACACGCGCTGTCAGGGTGCTTTGCGGAGCAGGAGGACGCGGGCGCTGGCCGCACGCGGAGGTCAATCAGCGATGTGATTGAGGATTGCACGGCAGGTTAATATCCAGTTGCGCCGCCGCGCCTGAAGCCCGCGTCTGGGTGGCGTGCCGAAGCCCCGTATCAGCCAGCGGGGCGAAATCAAACCCAATCTGTGCACTCACACAAGGGACGAACCGAGTCAGGCGTGGTGAAAAAAGAGCCGCCGTCCGATTGTTGCTAGGCCACGGAAAAGTGCCCCGCGGACGACGCCTACAGCGTCATGCGGGTGCGCTCCCAGTACCAGGCGCGGGGTGTTACGTCGTTGACGCGACGAGGTGGATTTGGGGAAACGAACCGGTCGTCTTGGAAAGGATCTCCGAGTCCAGGGTGAGGAGGGCCGCGCTTCGATTCAGCGCCAGCGCCACGTAGACCGCGTCATACGCGCGAAGGCGGACCGTTCTCGCGACGGCGGTTGCCCGATCGAGCAACAAATCATCGAGCGCGACCGCATGGAACCGCGGCCCAGACACCAACGCGTCGACGGTGTCGAGCAGCTCCGCCGGCTCGCCTCGACGAGCGAGGGCCGCGAGCACCTCCACGCGGAAGAGCGCAGGCACGATGAATGGGTGGTCTATGGGATGCGAGTCGTAGAGCCGGCGCGCTTCCACGTGGTGGATCTCGCGAGGCGAGATCGCAGCTACGAACACCGAAGCGTCGAGGACGATGTCGCTCACCGGCGTCCGTCGGCCACCAGCGCTACGGCATCGAACACGTCGGTCGGTCTCGGGATTCGAGCGACGGCGTCCATCAACGCGCGGGTCGTTGCCACTTCGCCAGCCGTCAGGCGCCGCGGCTCGGCTGCGATCCCGGCGATTCGCGCCGCCGGCTCCCCATCGACCGTGATGACAACCGCATTGCCGGTCCGACGAACGCTTCGAACAACCTCAGAAAGGGCTGACTTGACTGATGAAAGGTTCATCGTGGGAGAGATCTTCATGACGATGACTAATATGGTCAGGCTAGCCTATTAGGTCAAGAGATGGGCCCGTCTGACGCACCACAGGCCTCAGTCGCAGCGCTGCTTGTAGCGTTGCTTGGCGTCTTCGCAGCGTCGACCAGCGCGGCAAAGTCTGCGGAAATTGGGCAAAATTGGTAAAGCATTCGGAATGCGCACTTTCAAGCCAGTGCCGTCCGTAGCCATCCACTGACTTGCGAGCAGTTTTTTCCAGTGCCAACCGTCGACTCCAGCAAGCAGGTCCGCCGCGCGCTCGATGAAGGTGACGAGCGTGCTGATGGCGATGG
>JBDKJZ010000302.1:0-7112 GCA_039796375.1 Pseudomonadota bacterium | reverse complement strand
GATCTCCGCGACTGCTTCTTCGTCCACGCGTGGAATGATTTCTTCTATCAAGGTGTCAATACGGCGCATCTCGGGAATAACAGGTGACCTGAGGTCGAAGTCAGCGGGAGGTGCTCCGCGAGTAGTCTCTTGTTCCCCCTGAACGCTGTCGTCATCATCTTGAGCTGCGCCCCAACCTTCTTCGTATTCCTCTTCTGGCTGATTCCGGTCGAAGACATCGGGCCCCAGACCGCTCGGAATCCTAGGGGGCTTGAGGGAGACTACAGTTGTGTCATTCACACCTGCACCCGCCCGGTCCATCCACGCCGGAACCGGTCGCAGCTTGGAGCTAATCGCCGCGAATCCACCTTTGCCACTTGAGCCTTTTCCCGCGTGTTTAAACAAAGTCACCACCATCATTTCCTAGGGACAAGGTTCCCTCTGCCTCAAGGCGGAGAGCGATTTCTACGATTTCGCGCTGGGCCTCCTCAACGTCCGACAAGCGTACCGCGCCGAGCAGTTCCAGATCTTCGACGATGCGCTCCGCCGCGCGCTTGCTCATTCCGCTGAAGATATGATTTCTCATAGCTTCGCTCGCGGTCTTTAGGGCGATCGTCAGCCGATCTCCGGGCACGCTCTTGAGCAGCTCGCGCATGCTCCTCGCGTCGATTGCGTGCAGGTCCTCGAAGGAGTACATCGCGCGGCGGATCTCGGCGACGAGTTCTTCATCGTCGGTCTCCATATCTCCGAGCAGCGCCTCGCAGACCTCTTTGCTTAGGTTGCGGACCAACTGAGCCGAGTGGCGCACGCCGTTGACACTTATCGCTTTGCCGGGTTCGCTAGTGGGCAAGTCCACGAGCAGCGCAGTCGCGATCTCCTCGAGTAGCGCTGTGGGCACTTCAGTCAAGCCGGTCAAGCGTTGGAGCACGGCGCCGCGCACAGCTTCGGGCAAGGCTTCGAGCACCTCTGCTGCTTTCTTTGGCGTTAGCTGAGACAGCATCGCGGCCACGAGCTGTGGGTGCTCGTTCTCAAGCAAGCCTGCCAGGGTCACGCCGTCCGCTTGGCCCACTCGGGACAGCGCGGTCGCGGGGCTATCGTCGAAGATCTCCTGGGTCGTGCTCTCGCCAAGCGCGCGCGACGTCAGCTTTCTCAGGTAACCAAGACCACCCTTCGGTACCGCCACCGCCGATTGAGAGCGCTTAACGAACTCGTGGTAAACCCGGTCCAGAGCACTCGCCGGCACAGTCCGCATGTTGGCGGCCACCTCTCGGAGCTTCTTGATGTCGGCGGGCTCAAGCTCCGAAACGATCGGGGAGGCCGCGCTCTCTTCCAGAGAGAGCAAGAGCAGCACAGCCTTCTCGGGGCCGCTGAGGGTGACGTCACTAGAGGCGGTAGTTTGAGTGGATTCAGCCATTGTTCGCGGGCATCTCCTTCACCTCGCCAGCGTGCAACCACTGACGGAGTACAATTGCTGCGGTAGCGGGATCGCTGGCCGCAATTTCAAGCGCTTCGGTACGGCGCCGGAGCGCAAGTTCAGGGTCGACGGCGTCAGGATCTTCACCGAGTTCCTCCTCAAGCAGCCGAGCTTCAGCTTCACGCAGCTGACGCTGCTCATCCGCCTTATCTCGGGCGCTGAGCTGCGCTGCCGCCGTCGCGACAATCTGTAGCTCCTTCTTCTTCGCTCGCTTCAGGAGTAGCAAGATACTCAACACAAACAGCAGCCCGAACCCGCCTGCGGCGTAAGGCCAGTACTTGAACCACGCAGGCAACTGTGACGGGTCTGCGGCTGCTGGGTCGGCGAGCTCCGGTCGCGAGAAGCGCAGTTGTTGCAGGCTCAGTGTGTCTCCACGGCCAAGGTCGAACCCGACCGCTCCACGCACGATGTTCTCGTAGGCCTCTAGTTCTTGAGGTGTTCGGGGCGTGTAGACTTGTTCGCCCTCCTTAGGTTCGTAGCGCCCGTCGACCAACACCGCGAGGCTCATGCGGCGCACTTCGCCCGCGGGCTTCAAGATCTTCTCGACAACGCGGTCAATTTCCCAGTTTCTCGTCTGGCTCTTACGAGTTTGGTTGCCAGCGCCCCCGCCCTCTTCGGCGGCAACGGTTGGCTCCACATCGGGCAAGTTTGCCTGCGCGCCAGGGACGCCCGCGACGGTCGTCTCCGAGGTGCCTGTGAGCTCCTCGGTCTTGTGTTCACTTCGGAGCGCCGTGCTCTTAGGGTCGAAGTGTTCCTCTGTCCTTTCACGCGTCGTCGTATCGAGCGCTAGACTGACGCGAACATCCACGGACCCGGGCCCGGTAGAGCGCTCGAGCAAGGAAACAACACGCCGCTCGATCGCCATCTCCGCCTCACGAGCGAGCTCGTTTTGGCCCCCCGCGATCCCACCGAGGCCGCCACCTTCGCTGTCTGGTCGGTGGAGCGTGACCCCGTTCTGATCGACGACGCTGACGCGATCGTGGGACAGGTTCGGCACCGCGGTCGCGACCAAGTGCACGATCCCCGCCACTTCTCGTCGACCAAACCCGTCCGGACTGGACAGACGCAGAATCACCGACGCCGAGGCCCCCTCGCTCTTAGCGGCGAACAGTCGGTGCTTCGGAAGCACGAGATGAACACGCGCGTTCTCCACCCCGGAAATCGTCCCGATGGAGCGCGCAAGCTCGCCCTCAAGTGCGCGCCTGAGGTTAACCTGCTGCTCGAACTCGGTGGCCCCGAGGTGGGACTGGTCGAAGATCTCGTTGCCCACACCACCACCACTGGGGAGCCCTGCGCTCGCGAGCTCCAGACGGAGCGAATGAACCTTGTCCGCTGGCACCTTGATGCTTCCGCCAGCCTCGATCTTGTGCGGGATCTTGAGTTCGTTGAGCTTCGCCGCTATGCCCGCTGCGTCTTTCTGCTCGAGGTTGGTATACAGGTAGTCGTACTGGACCTGCGAACCTACCCACGAAATGGCCAACACCGCGAGCAGCACCGCAAAGCTGACGAACGCCAGCGCCGCACGCTTGGCAGTGGATAACCCACCCCAGAAACGGCGCACCTGCGTCAGGAACTCCAGCTTATTCTCAGCCACAGTTCACCCGAACAACCCAGCCCATGAAGACAACACCAGTCAGATGTTCATCCTCCAAATTTCATAGAATGCGTCGACGACCTTGTTCTTGATATTGCCGACCAGGCGCATTTCGATACCCGCCTTCTGGATTTCGATCATGGTCCCGTGAATATCATCGGAGCGCCCCTCAGCGAGGGCCACGGCTTTTGCTTGTGAGGCGTGACCCTGTTGGTTGGCTGATGCGACCATCTCCGCAAAAACGTCACCGAAGGAGACAACCTCTTTGGGCGTCCCGACGCTAGGCGTCGTGAAGCTCTGCTGCTCCTCAATCCCCCGCAGACTCTGCGGAGACAGAAGCGGCAATGAGCCCCCATCAATCGGTGCGATCGGCATCGGCTAGTATCAGCCCTTTCCGATCTGAAGCGCGGCGTTCGCCATACCCTTGGCTGATTCCACCGAGCTGACGCCAGCCTCGTAGGCGCGAGAGGCCGTAATCATGTTGACCATCTCCTCCACGATGTTGACGTTCGGGTACTCAACGTAACCCTGAGTGTTGGCGTCGGGGTGTCCCGGTTCAAATACGACCCGTCCGGGGCGCTTATCCTGGACGACCTCCCGCACGTGAACCAAGCTCACCGACTGCTCCGACGCCGTCAGCGCCTGCATCTTCTTTAGCGCGACCGCTTCGAAGACGGGGTCAACCCGCTTGTAGGCGCCTCCTTCTTCGGTACGAGTCGTTTGAGCATTGGACAGGTTGCTCGCAATCGTGTTCATGCGAAGGCGCTGAGCCGAAAGCCCCGACGCCGCGATATCCATGGCACTAAATACTCCGAGCATACTCTTCTCTCCTTAGGGCTTAGCCCTTGTAGTCCCCGGCGGCGTTCATCAATCCCGAAAGTCGGCTGCTCACCACCACACTGACGATGTCGTATCGAAGTTGATTCGAGGCCAGCTTGCCCGCTTCCCGATCGAGCGAAACAAAGTTCCCATCGGCACCGCCCCCAGCCGTAGTGTCGGTAAATACCCTCCCCTGCTCGCCGGTCGTGCCCGATGACCCCACGTGAGCTTCATTGGTGCGCTGCATCGAGACCTGAAGCATCTCTCCGAATGCGCTCGTCGCCGAGGTTCGGGCCAAGTCCTGCGGCTTATAGTTCGGGGTATCTACATGCGCGATGTTAGACGCCAGCAAGTTGTGCCGCTCGAGATGGAAGTCGAGCGCTTGCTGAAATGGTGAGATACCGGCGAAGATGCTGGGCACGCACGCGGAACAGAGCACGGGGCGTGCCACCACCACCGCGAGTGAACCGAAATGGACAGTCCTAGCCCTCGTCCTGTGGATAACCGACAACCGGAGAGAGCTGACACGACCCCACGACCTGCCGCTCCGCCTCGTGTTCGAGGGTTTATTGCGCGCTCCTGAGGAGATTTTAAGAAAATGCTCAAGGCGTCCGACCGCGTGCCGGTCAGCCTTGAAAGAGCAGCTAGGTATCTGAAAACTCTACCGATTTGGAACAGGGACTAGCGGGTATTTCTGGACCCATGGGTGTATTTTACGGAAGATGCTGCAGCGCGTCATCGTCCGGCGTTCAAGCCACTGAATTCAATACACATATTTAACTGAGTGGTGCACGGCGCCGTCCAGTATCGCGCGGTCCCAGCAGACCCAGGCCCCATGTGCTCCATCGGTGGCCAAAACGTGCGATCGCCAACGTCCCGGCGGCTTTGAGCCAATTTGACGACGTTGGTCCGAGGCTTGCATTGACTCTGGTCCGAACGGCTCGCCACAAGCGGCTAGAGGCGTCGGGACAGCACCTTCACGCACTTGGACCAATCGGACGACAACATGGATAAAGCATTCATCGAATCTCTCACCCACTCTCTTCCACTAGTGAGTGACCTTGAGGGCGAGAGCGGAAGTCACTGGGTCGCCCCAAGCCCCGCAAATAGCGACGCCTGCGAGTCGAGCGCAGAGGAGATTTTTCAGGGCACCGAAGCCGCCACTGAGGACGACTGCGCGTTCCCCACCCGTGCTCCCCGGGAGTCTAGACCTAGCAGTATGACCGGCGTAATCGGCGACTCTGATGAGCTCGTCGAGGTCTACGAAGTCGTGGACCGTGTCGCGAATACCAACTGCACTGTGCTTATCACCGGTGAGAGTGGAACCGGAAAAGAGCTAGTTGCCCGCGCCGTTCACAACTCGAGTGCACGAAAGAATGGGCCGTTCGTCGCAGTGAACTGCGGCGCAATCCCGGAGAACTTGCTTGAGAGCGAACTCTTCGGACACGCCAAGGGCGCCTTTACCGGCGCCCATGCGACCAAGATGGGTCGCATCGGGATGGCGGACAAGGGCACGCTCTTTTTGGACGAGATTGGTGAACTTCCACTTTCACTCCAAGTCAAACTGCTGCGCATCCTTCAGGCTCACGAGTACTCCCCCGTCGGAGACACCCGAACCTTGAAAGCTGACGTACGGGTGGTCGCCGCTACCAACATCGACCTTGAAGAAGCTGTAGAAAAGGGGCTGTTCCGGCAAGATCTCTACTACCGGCTGAATGTGATTCACTTGCAGGTCCCCCCGCTTCGTCGCCGAGCCAGCGACATCCCTGAGCTGGTCGCGTACTTTCTGCAGGTGGCAGAAGAGCGAATGGGAAGGACCGTGACTTCTATCTCGCGCTCAGCTGCACAGCTGCTGATGAGCTACCACTGGCCGGGCAACGTGCGCGAGCTCGAGAACACCATCGAGCGCGCCGTGTTGCTCTGCGGCACTGACCGAATCGAACCCCAGGACCTACCGGCGCGTCTGCGGGGGCTGAAGAGCGGCGGGAGTAGTACCCCGAAGCTCCCCGACACTGGGATTGACCTACGTGCCGCCGTAGAGAGCTTCGAGAACAATCTGATCCGCCAGGCGCTCGATCGCACCGGCTGGAACAAGAACCAAGCGGCGCTGCTCTTGAGTCTCAATCGCACCACGCTCGTCGAGATGCTGAAGCGCAAGCGGATCAACAAGGCCGCCGCCTGAAGCTCCCATGGCAAGAGCCCTGCCATCGCTTGCGGCGCTAGGCGTCGCTTGGGCGACGCTCTGCTTCCCCTTGGAGGCTTCCGCGCAGAAGCTGCTGATCGACGGCGTCGCCAGCGTCCACTCGGGCTTGGAGGGCAGTGATCCCGAAGTGAGCGCTATGCAGTGGCAGCGTCAACGCACCCGGCTACAAGTGGGTGCCGAATGGTCGAGCAGTGAGACCAAGACTCACGCGCTTGCGCTCTATGGCATCTTCGAGCTGGAGCGCAGCGGGTCTGTGGGTGCTGAGTTTCGCTACCGCATCTGGATGAGCCGCTTTGTGGGAGCATTCGCAGGACCGATCGCGCTGCTGCGCCCGGAGAGCCTGTACGGCGTTCAGGGCGGACTGACCGGTGCGCTTCCAGTCGGCAAAGACGCGGCGTTGTTCGCGGAGCTGAGTATGGCGGGGTTTCCGCTGGGCTCGGACCGTTCCCACTCCGGGGCCACAGTCGTCTGGGCGTCTCTCGGGCTCGGAGCGAAGATTCATTTCTAGGGGTACCAATGAAACAGGTTCCTATTCTCTGCGGAACTGGCCTTGCTGCGCTGGTTTTCGGCGTGGTCCTCTCGATAGTTGCCTCCGCTTGCACTCAAGCGGAGTGTCTACGCGAGAGCGACTGCAAGGGGGGCTACGACTGCTATATCGGGCTCTGCAAGCGCGTGGCGCCGCTAGCCGAAGGAGGCGTCGTCATTGTATGGATCGACGGCGACGCCGCTCAGTCGACTGACGCCGCTGCGTCAACTAACACGGCTTCGCCGACCGACGCCGCTGCGTCGACTGACGCTTCGCTGACGGGCACACAAAGCCCAGTCAACGGTCGCTCGGACGCGTCTTCGGACGCCTCGACGCGTGGACTCCTTGACGCTAGCGTTGAACTTTCGACGGATGCGGGGAACTGACCTTCGCTGAACGGCTGAAAACCCGCGACTTTAGCAAATTGTGAACTGGCAAGCGCTTTGCATTATAGAGTCGCATGTTGCGTGCTCTGCATATCGCTGCGACGGGAATGAACGCCCAGCAGACTCAGCTT
>JBDKJZ010000301.1:0-7120 GCA_039796375.1 Pseudomonadota bacterium | reverse complement strand
CACCGTCAGGCATGCTCACCGAAGAGAACAGCGCGCAGACGCACAACGTGCTCGGCGTGCTGCCCGACAACCCTGATTACTCACCGCTGTGGTCGGTCAACGTGTTAGACAACTCGGCCTTCGCTCAGGTCAAAGACTTGGAGACGGCGTCAGCTGCTGAGATTCTGGTCAAAAACGCAGCGTTAGTCAACTGTCCGCTGGCTACCCAAGAGTAGCGCGGCTACCGCATCTACACGCGGGCCAAAGCGCATCGGCCGCACTGATGACGTGGTCGGACCCCGGTCCAGCTGTACCAATAGTTCAAAACCAAGTCTGAGGTGTTCGGGTAGGTGGTCCGCGCCCGACGCAACTGGCTGTGGTCGGGACATCTAACGCGCGATGCCCGCTGGGTCCGGTCAGCGCGCTCGATCGCCGGCTCCCTCAGGTGGCACGACGTCGCGCCACCGACGGGGTGAGTTGAGCCGTCGGGCGATCGTTTCCCGTAGACGCGGCCCTTACGGAACGAGTCAGTCAGCGGGACCTAGGTCTGACATTTCGGTCGGCTCTGACCTGGATCCGAACACAGGCAGCGGACTAGCTAGTTGCCGCCCAGCACGCCCCAAAAGTCCCTGACCAAGGCGCTCACGTTCACGCCCAATCACCCGAACTTTTCGACCCTTGTGCACTGCCACGGGCTTTCGGTAAAGATGAGGCTCCATGCAGCTTCTTCGCCGCCCAAAGGCAGCCATCTTTGACCTCGACGGCGTGCTGCTAGACACAGAGCCTCTGTACACTTTGGCGACGCAGCGCATCGTGAGACGCTACGACAAGGTGTTCGGGTGGGACCTGAAGGCACGCACACTCGGCGGTGACGCGGCCTACGGCGCGCGTCTGGTCATCGACGCGCTAGAACTCCCCATGACGCCGGAGGAGTACCTGCGCGAGCGCGTGACAATTCTGCGCGAGCTCTTCGTTGACCCATCGCCAATACGGGGCGCACCGGAGTGGGTCTCGACGTTGAAGTCGGCTGGTATGAAGATCGCAGTCGGCACGAGCAGCTACCGGGAACTCTGCGATATCAAATGGCGGAACCACCCATGGCTGCAAGAATTCGCGGTGTTCGTCTGCGGCGACGACAAGGAGGTCCGGGCGTGTAAACCTAGCCCAGACATCTTCCTGACCGCAGCCAGACGCTTGAACGTCCCGCCAGCAGACTGCGTCGTCTTCGAGGACTCGCCAGCGGGTGTGACTGCCGCGAGGTCCGCTGGGATGCAGGTCATCGCGCTCCCAGATCCTGCCCTCGACCGCGGGCTGGTCTCCCACGCCGATCTCGTGTTGGGCGGCTACGGCGAGCTCAGCTTGGCCACGCTGGGCTTCTGACGTTCCATGTCCCAGGCCAGCGCTGCCGCTAGATCTGCTGCGCCTCAGGCTGCGGCGCTAGCCACTGGAAGAACTGCGGCAGCTGGCTGCGTTGAACCTCGGGCATGAACTCGAAATTGCGTCCTCGATCGATCACTTCCCAGAAGTCTTTGCTGGTCACCGACTCGAGCGAAGCTCGAATCGATTGTAGTCGTTCCGCAGGCTCCGCGGCCATGTCGCGCGCAATCGTCCGCGCGCGCTGCTCCTGGCCGGACGCAAGGTAATAACACGCCAGCTTGACCTGCGCCTTGCGTACACCGAGTAGTCCTTTTTCCTGTCCCCGTGTGAGCAGGGGCTGGTCGAGATCCAAGAACTCTTTCAGCATCTCGGCTTCCGACTCGAGCCCGAGTTCATTAGCCACCTCGCACAGCGCGGACACGTCGTAGGCCACGGTTTCGGTGACGAAGGTCAGCTTCTGATCGTAGCTCACATGGCCATAGTACTTCATGTACTTGACACCCTGGAGCGCGACTTCAAGCTGCCCGCTACGCAGAGTCGCCTCAACTAGCAATCGGTATTGGTTCAACACATTGTAGGCGGTGCGCACGTCGCGCGCGTTCAAGGTCGCCCGCAAGTACGAGTTCATAAAACAGAAGACCAGCTGAATCAGCTGGCGGTCTTCGCTTCTGAGTGCAGCTTGCCCAATGTACCTTGTGTCGATGGCAATGAGGTAGTTAATGTCACGCATGCCGGCGAGCGCTTCATTGTAGATCCCCAGGTACTGGCGCATCACCTTCCACTCGACCCAGGTGCGACGGCCCTCCAGGTCTTTCAGTGATTCAGGGTCCATCGCGACGAAATCCGGGTTACCCGCGATTTGTGGCCCCACCCGAAACCAGCTCTCCACCGCGGCTGATTTCGACTCGATATAGGCCAGAGCGAAGTCCTTGAGCGCATCGACCGCGCCGCTCGCGATGATCTTGTCTTTGCCCGAGATAGAGTTACTGGTGATGTCAGTCAGCTCCTCCATCGAAGACAACACTCGCGCCTGAGCCGCGAAGCGCCGGTCCTCGTGGCGCTCGGTCGCTCCTTGCTCGACCGCGCTGACGGCGCGCCGTCGCGTGCGTGAAATGATGTTCATTGGGTCCAGGAACCAGAACACGTACCCAAAGTACGGCGCCATAAGCACGAGCCCAAGCGTGCTCAGTACCAACATCAAGAGTAGCGCCGCCCGAGGCACGTAGTCGCTCTGCAGAGAGGGCGCCAGCCACACGCCGCAGACGCAGACGATGATATAGTAGGTCATGACCGCCAAATTGATCTTGTCACTCAAGAACATGCGGGTCACACCCGTGAACCGATTCGCCGCGAGCTGCACAATAATGCTGACGACCGTAATCACGATACCGAAGATCGCAGCGATCACGCCGGCGAGGGAGCTAATGGCGTCACCGATCGACCGCGAGTCGAACCGCAGGTATCGTCCAAGTGGCGAGCTCACTTCACCGTTGCCGACCTCGGCCGTGTAGAAGAAGTCGAGCGTGTAGAACGACCAGAACACAAAAAGCGCGGCGCTGGTCAAAGCCAGCATTGGCAGCAGCCAACGCTGAACGAAACGCGGGGACGATTCAGCCATCTGCGGGCGACTCTATCAGCAGCCTCGGCGCACGAGCAAGGCTACCCCCTCGACGTGCGCGGTTTGTGGGAACATGTCCAGTGCCCACAAACGTCGGAGCTCGAATTCCTGAGACAAGGCCTTCAAGTCACGAGCCATACTCTCGCTGTTGCAGTAGCACATCAGCAAGTAGCGCTGCGCCAGGTGGCTCACATGTGGCAGCAGCTCGCGAAGGCCGGCCCGAGGAGGATCAGCGATCACGAAGTCATGACCGCTACTCGGGCGCTGGAGGCGCTGCAGCCATGCTCCTGGGTTACGGGCGTCTGCGCTGATGAATTGGCTGGCGTCGAGCGACTGTTCCCTTGCTGCACCGTGCAACGCATCGATGCAGGCGCGGTCCGCTTCGATCCCCGCTCCCAAAAGCCCTGCTTCAAGCAGTGGCAAGCTCAGGTTCCCAGCGCCGCAGAACAAGTCCAAAAAGCTTCGGCACCCAAGCTCGGTGCACAGTTCGCGCACCAACCTCACCATGCACTGGTTGACGCCGCAATTAACCTGCATGAACCCCGTGATCGGCACGCGCGCATACACACGCTCGTGGAGCGTCCAGCGCTGAGTGGGAACCACCTCCCTGGTTTCAATTCCGTCGGGCGCGGGCCAGGCAACACAGCTCCAGACACAAGACGGCAGAGCGTCCACGGGGATCTCTGCCAACACGGCTGCGCACTTCGAAGGCGGCGCATACAAGCAGAACGCGCGAACCCCGTCGGCATCCGGAGCGCGCAACTCGAGATGGCTGCAGTAGCCAAGCGCGCTCTTGAACCGTGGCGCGGCAGCGACGAACTCGAGCAAGAGCTCCCTTAGGCCGTCTTCCACTACCGCGCAATCGTGAAGCTTGTGTGGGTTGAAGAACCGAGGGATCCCCGCTTCTAGCTGGAGCCGGATGCGGTTTCTGTAGCGTGCGACACGCTCGTCGCTGAGCCAGTGCGCTTCGGGCGCGACGATCCCGAGGCCCGCGAGCGCCGCACTCAGCATCTTGCGCTTCCGCGCGGCCTGGGCTGAGGCGGTCAGGTCGATCCACGGGCAGCCGCCGCACTGCTTCGCCACGGCACAGTGAAGCTTCGGAGCGGCATGGTTAAGTGCTGCACCCCTGCCTGCATCTGGGTGCATCGCAGCCGCTGACAGTGCGGGCTCCCCATCGCTGCCCGCGCCGGCTGTGGTGGTCACGCTCGCGAGCCTACTCAAAAGGCTTCGAGACTGAAACCACTCTTGTCGTCACTGAAGCCGTACTCGATGATGCGGTGTGCCCACCACCCCGCGTCCCACGGACCGCATGCCAACCTGGCTCGCGGTCGCTCTAGGCACGCTCGCTGCCGCGGTCTCCGTCGCGCTGGGCTCCGGATTCACCGTCGATGACGCGCTGATCTCCACTCGCATCGCCGACCACCTAGCGGCGGGACATGGCTACCGCTTCAACGTGGGCGGAGACATCACAGACAGCGTGACTCCGCTAGGCTGGGCCAATTGGCTCAGCTTGTTCAGTCAAGGCAACAGCTTTCACACCCTGCACGCGGCGCGAGCTTTCGGAGTACTGTGTGCGCTCATGACCGGAGCCCAGCTGGGTCTCTTGCTCCGTCAGATCGGTGTTCGCAGGCTGGACGCAGCGATGCTCCTCGTCCCTCTGGCGCTCAGCCTACCATTCGGTGCGTGGTCTCAGTCAGGCATGGAGACCACCCCCGTAGCTCTCCTAGTCACCAGCGCGCTAGTCGCGATAGAGCGAGGGCGCTACTCCCTCGCGCTGCTCCTGTCTGGAGTCGCCGGAGCCCTTCGCCCTGAGCTGATACCTTGGGGGTTCACTCTGAGCATCTTGTTACCGGCCGACGCCCGATGGGAGCGCCCGCTGAGGGGGCTCCTAGCGCTCGCTCCACCAGGCCTGGTAGCGTGCCTAAGGCTGGCATTGTTCGGGGCGGCAGCGCCACTTGCCGTATACGCTAAACCGGCGGACAGCTGGCAAGGTCTGGTGTATGTACTGAGCGGGGTCGCATTGGTGGGGCTACCGATGCTCTGTGTTGGTTTCAAGGGGTGGACACGAGTGCCAGCGCGGGCGGCCGTTGTCGGCATCGCGACCGCGGCTGAGCTCTTCGGACTGGTCGCCGCGGGAGGTGACTGGATGGCGCTCTTTCGACTGCTCGTGCCGCTGCTGCCGTGCTTCTTGTACCTAGGCGCGCACCTGACACGCTCCACGAACGCTGGACCGGCGGCTTCAGCACGCTGGGCTACGCCGCTACGCGCCGCCGCTGCAAGTGCCACGTGTCTCTTTGTCGTCTCGAACAGCTGGGAGTCGGCCCGGGGCGTCATCACGGAACGACAGCGAGCGATTTCCGATCTCGCCCTCCTGCTCAGCGGTGCGCGGATCGTCGGCACCGTGGACGTCGGCTGGGTGGGTGCGGCTACCGACCAAGCGGTCGTTGACTTCGCAGGCGCCACCGATGAGGAGGTCGCGCGACTCGCCGGAAGCCACACGAGCAAGCGCCTGCCAAGCGACTTCCTCGAACGCCGCGACATCGACACCTTAGTGCTATTGCTTGCCCCGGGCGCGACCACCGAAGAGACGCTGCAGGCCTGGGACGTCCCCTGGCAGGGCTTGTCCTTCGCGCGCACCGTAGAGCAACGCATCACTCGGCTGACTGGCGCGGAGCGCTTCGTCCCGGTGGGTCACATCGGTTTTGGTGCGGTCAAGGGCGCTGCGCCTGGCACCCAGTACACCTACCTCGTCCTGCAGAAGCAAGCCTTCGCTAGACGATCCCCGAGCACTGGCGACCGCTAACACACCGCCGGCGCTCTGCCTGTTTCGCCAAGGGTCCAGGCCACCGATCCCACGCAGATCCGCCTAGAACACCTGGCGGCACGGCTGCTGCAATGGACTCGCACCATGAGTTCCGCGCATGCCACTTCCGTCACGCTCGACCGCCAGCTCACGGTCACTCACTCGGCCATGGACAAACCGCTCGGCTCAAGCAGCGTTGAAGCGAGCACGCTCGTTGGACTCCGCCCGGCGCCGGTCCAAGTCGAAGTGTGCTGTTCGCGGGGCCCAGCGTTCTTCCAAATGGTAGGTCTGGCGCAGACTCCGGTGCGCGAAGCGCGGGTGCGCGTGAGTAGCGCGCTCGCCCGCATGGGCGTCCTGTTGAACGAATATGCGATCACCGTAAACCTCGCCCCGGCCGACGTGCGAAAAAGCGACGCCTCGCTCGATCTGGCGATCGCTATCGCCATTCTGACGGCGACCGGGCACGTGCCTGAAGGGGCTCTAGCCGGAAGCTTGGTCTTCGGAGAGTTATCTCTTGACGGACAAACCCAACCGGTCCGGGGCATCCTGCCGCAGCTCTGTGGCGCCAAGGAGCGGGGCCTCAAGACCGCGATTGTTCCGGCTCGAAACGCCAAGGAGGCGGGTCTCGTCGACGGGCTCGAGATCTACGGAGTCGCCCACCTGGAGGAACTCGTACTGCATCTACGTGGGCAAAGCCGCTTGCCGCGCGCGCCGCGCACAGAGTTCCAACCCAAGCCAACCCACTTGGGGATGGACATGCGTGACGTGCGTGGACAAGGGAGAGCACGACGTGCGCTGGAGGTCGCGGCTGCGGGCAACCACAATCTGCTCCTCATCGGCCCACCCGGCACGGGCAAGACCATGTTGGCCCGACGGCTCCCAGGGATCCTACCGCCGCTCACCTATGGAGAAGCGCTTGAGGCCACAGCCATTCACAGCGTGTCGGGCCTGATTCGACCGGATGAGGGCATCTTGCTTCAGCGGCCCTTCCGCGCTCCGCACCACTCCATCACTGAGCAAGCGCTGATCGGTGGCGGTGAAAACCCACGGCCGGGCGAGGTCAGTCTGGCCCACACGGGGGTTTTGTTCCTGGATGAACTCGCTGAGTTCCGTCGCGGAGTCCTGGAGTCGCTCCGCCAACCGCTCGAAGACGGCAAGGTCAGCATCGCTCGCGCCAGAGCACACGCGGACTTTCCCGCTCGCCCACTGCTCGTGGGCGCAATGAACCCCTGCCCCTGCGGCTTTCTTGGGCACCCCGCACGGCACTGTCGCTGCACCGCTCACCAGATCCACCGCTACGGTTCGAAGCTGAGCGGTCCGTTACTGGATCGACTGGATGTCCA
>JBDKJZ010000300.1:0-7129 GCA_039796375.1 Pseudomonadota bacterium | reverse complement strand
TCTACGAACGCGCTGGCAGCGCACTGGGCTTCGGGCTGATAGGCCAAGCCTCGCTCGGGCTGCACTTCTAGCTGTCCGCGCCTCAGCGACTCGACCTCCATGTGGACTCACAGCCTCCTCATCGCACTGCTAGCGCTAACGCCACTCGGTCTCTTCGCGCTGCTATTTCGGAGGGTGCGCGAGAAGGCGACGCTCGGCGCAAACCTGCTCGGCGGAGTCGCCGCTCTAGGCGGCCTCTGCGCGTTAGCCACTTGGGCGCTTGAATCGTTTCTTTGGCGAGTGACCCAGCTGCACATCGAGCCGAACGCGCAGGCAGGCACAAGCTCACTGCTCGCGATGTTGCTCTTCGCCGCTCCCCTGGAAGAGGGATCGAAGGTGCTCGTGGTGTGGCCACTCTACCAACTGCAAAGGTTGCGGCTCCGCGCCGATGCGCTGTTAGCGGCGACAGCTGCGGCGGCTGGCTTCGCCGCGGTCGAAGGCGCGCTGTACCTGTCAACCACGGAGTCAGCTCTCCCGCTGGTGCGCGGGCTGCTTGGCGCTGTCGGCCACCTCTTCTTCGCCGGGCTGTGGGGGTACGTACTAGGACAACGTTCCCGACTACACTGGTTGGGCGCTATCTGGTTCGCTGCCATGTTGTTTCATGGGCTATTCGACCACATTGTATATGGTCGCGGAGTGGGAACACTAGTCGTCGGTGCGCTGCTCTGCGTGGCTATGGTCCTGGTCATGGCGCTCATCGTCAAGGATGTGTTCGCCGACAAGCGGCGACCCGCCCCGTCGGGGTCGGTGCGCCTGCAGCACCTGACCCTAGCTGAGCTCACTCAAGCAATGCGCGTTCGCGAGCAGCCGTTGATGCTGCACTGGATCGTCATCGGCGCCTTCGTCAATACTGGGGTCGTCATCAGCTGCGTCGCGCTGGGGGTCTTCGTCGGGCACCGAATCGGCGTCGACTTCGCGGCTGCCAACGAAGCTGACATGCGCTCAAATGGTCCGCTGGTTCTACTCGGCACTGCCGTCATGGCCGCGTTTCCTATTGCCGGCTATTTGCTCGCACGCGCAAGCGGGGCTCGCAGCGTACTAGAGCCGGCGATGGGGGCGGCAGCCGCGATTGCGGCTGTCGTCCTCCTGCTGAGTATGGCAGCGCCCGTCGCAGTCGTTTTCGCGCTAGCGGTGGCGCCCGTCGCGTTTGGGTTGGCCTGCAGCGGAGCCTGGTTTGGGCTCTCTAGACAGACTTGAACTCAGGGAGAGGTCGTCTTGGATTGGGACTGAGCCCCTTTGGGCGGAAACCCGAAAGACCCATCAATCTGGATCTGTACCGGGGCTTGTCCCTGGGCGCTCTCGATAACGGCCCCGATGGTGATTTCAGCGCGACCCTCCACAGGCAATCGGTGACCCGGGGAGATCAGCAAGGTGGTGCTGTCTTCAGCTTGGAATTGCTTGAGGCTGTGCGCCCCTATCCCCGGCATGCCCAAAGTGGGCTCGGCCGCGTAGCGCCGCGTCTTCACGTCGAGTTCAACGCCGCGCTCCGTCACGTCGACAACGCGAACCATGCGATAGGCGACGACGTCCGTGCCCAGCACCTTCTCGCGGCTGGTCGTCATCCAGAAGCCATCTTTACCCATCGGCTCCGCAGGAAACGACAGTAGAGCCGACGACAGCACATCCGCCGCGGTCATGAGCACCAGGTCCATGTCCGGTGCCGCGCCCTTCGCGAGCTCAAAGCTCGGCGAGGAGCTCAGCCGCCCCCCTGTTGAGCTGTAGTGAAACTTGCTGCCCTTGAGCTTAGCCAGAGCGGCTCCGAGCTCCTCTGGGATTTGTCCGGGCTGGTTCGCGGCTAGACTCGAGCCCAGCACGTCGACCGTTACTTCGTGCGGCCCTACCTCGGGTGTTTTCCCGACAAGTCCAAACTTAAACGCCACGGTCGGGAGCGCTGACCGCGGCCCAGTACGCACCGAGAGCTCCAGCTGGCCGCTGCATTTATCGGTCACTTCCGGTCCACCCAACTGAACCTTAGGATCGGTTCCGGTTCCGCCCAGGACGACCTTAGCGCCCCCCTCGATCGTGGCTTCGGAGTCCGCGCGAGCCGCGGTCAAGAGCCCGTCCGGGGGTGGACCGTCGGCGGCCGCTTGGGGTTTGTCGCCGCTAGCTGCCGCGGCAACCGCCCGAGCGATTTCGGGGTTCAGCACTGCGGCAGTGTTGGCTGCCGTGGCTGAACTCTCTTCGGCGCTGGCAGTCGGTTCTTTCGCAGACTTATCGCAGGCTGGCGTTACCAGCAGCAGTGTCCCGAGACCCAAAGTTGTCGCCCCGGCGAGGGCTGCGCGGTTCATTGAAATGCGAAGCATGCGGCGCGATCTAGACTGAAACCCAGAGGAGCCCAAGTCACTCGTGCGCCCAACGCGCCAGGAAGCGCAGAAACGCGAAATATTTTCGTTGCGTCACCTGCGCCAACGGGCCCAAAATAGAACGGCGCTCAGGCCGGAAAGCAGAGCGGCTGAAAGCCGTTCTGATGGCGCAACAAAGCTCCACGATTAGAAAAATAGCGGCGTGGCGGCTTGAGGCGCAACTCACGATATTCATGGGCCTTGCCTACAAAGCGGTACGCCTCCGAATTGTGGCTTTGTGTTCACACAAGGATTTGCTAGCAGTCGCGAGCGCGCTCAGTGTCACAAGTGCGCGCGCTTGTTACAGAATTTGGTTTTGAATATCCTGGCGGCCCGTCCCGTCAAAATGGCCGTAAAGAAACGTAATATTTCTGGGAAGAACCCCCCGGCCCGGCCGTAGACAGATTCACCTTCGGTCATCCGCCTTCTGGCTTGGAACGGCGCCCGCCTCCCAACCCCTAACTCAACAAAAGTCAAACAGGAGAAGCACACATGGTCTCAAAACGCACACTCACCACTTCTTTCCTCATCGCAGCCATGGCCATCGGCGCTGGTGCAGCCGTCATGGCGCCGTCGGCCGCTCAGGCTGGGGACGACAAGAAGTTGGACTGCAGCACTTTGAACGTGGCAAAAGTGAAGGACGCCTGCAACTCCGGCGGCGAGCCCGCGGTCAAGAAGCTAATGAACGCAATGAAGAAACAGTTCAATGACACGAATCCGAAGGACGTAGCGGGTTCGGAGGGCGTTGAGTTCGAATGCAAGAGCTGTCACAAGGACGGCCTGCTACTCAAGACCACCGCCAGCGGGGCGAACACCACGAAAGTGTTGGAGGCTTACCTCAAAGCATTCAAAGGCTGACCCTATCAACCTAGGAAAAAGCCCCGCTCAATAGGCGGGGCTTTTTTGCATTTTCGGGCTGACTCTCGTCAACAGGCAGGCTTGGCTTCTCACTCCTTCACGTGACAGCTGAAGCAGTCGACCGTCGCTTTGGTTCCTTCCCCTTGGTCCAGCAGCTTTTTTAGACCTGGAACTACCTTGGCCATCATCGCGTTAGTGACGTCTTCGTCGTAGTCCAGCGCCTCAGCGATCGTGTTCTCCGCCGGAAGCGAGTAGATCTCGTCATTCGGCATTTTGTAGTCGCGGAGCTCTGCGTCAGAGCCGTGGCACGTCTCGCACGTAAATTCCTCGGCGTAGGAGTCGTCGTAAGACGCGAACACCTTCTGCATCTCTGGGTGCACGACGGCGGCCATGTAGCCATATTGCTGGCTCTTGTTCTTGGCCGCCCAAGAGATCCCCGGGGCCCCCATGCCTTCGAGGCCTGGCGTCTTCGGGTCGCTTTGACCGCAAGCTGCGGCAACACCGGCGATAAACACGGACAAGTACAAGGGGAGAGCAACGTTTCTCATGAGCGGCGCCATGCTTTCGGAAATTGCGGCGCGGGTCAATGGCCAGCGACCACGGCAGGGTCAGAACGGCGGCGGGGGAGGGATATTTGCAGTCGGTGAGTCGGACGGAGCGTCGATGGGTGCCTCTTCGATCGGCGATCCTTCGCCGGCGCTCTCATCAGCCGCACTTTCTTCGGCCAACCGCGCGCTACGCCGCGCTTCCGCCTCCGCTTCTTCTCCAGATGGCGGAGCTTCTTCCGTGCGCGGCTCAGCCGCGACGTCGGCCAGGGGGGCGACCTCAGTCGGCTCAGTCCCGGGCAGGAATTCTTCGGTGATCCGCTCCAGCTGCTCAGGTCGCGGAAGCAAGCCGGTGGTAGGATCCACGTCTACCAGTAGGACGGCGGAGGGGCGAGAAAACCGAGTCTTCGGTCTCCGTTCATGAACCTCTTTCATGAACTGAATCCAGATCGGTAGAGCCGCCTTCGCTCCCGACTCGCGCGGCCCGAGCGACCTCGCATCATCGTAACCTACCCACACCCCGGCCACGACGTCCGTCGAAAACCCAACGAACCACGCGTCCTTAGCGTCATTGGTGGTCCCGGTTTTTCCAGCGACCTCAAGACCTAAGCTACGGGCGGCGCGTCCCGTTCCGGTCTCAACCACGCTCCGCATCAAGCTTGTCGTCAAGTAAGCCTCGGCCTCGGTCAGGACAGGCCTGGGATCCGGCAGAGGCGGCAGCGGGAGCTGCTGACCCTGGGGTCCCATGACTTTGCTGATGAACACGGGCTCGCCGCTCAATCCGCCGTTGGCGAACGGGACGTAGGCGTTCGCCAACTCAAGCAACGTCAACTCGTAGGACCCTAGCGCAAGCGACAGATCCGGCTTGAGCAGCGACTTGATTCCCAGCGCGCGCGCCCACTGAACCACGTGTTCTGCGCCGGAGTGCCTGAAAAGCTCGACCGCGACCTCATTGTTGCTGTGCGCCAGCGCGGCGCGGACCGGGAGCTGAAGCGGCGCGTCGACCGCAATACCGTGTCCTCGCTTCGAGACGGCCACAGGCGTCGCTGGCGTGAAACTTTGTGAGTGTAGCGCATAGCTGTAGACGATCGGCTTAAACGTGGAGCCGGGCTGACGACGCGTACGCGTCGCGCGGTCAAGGCCCCCCGCGAGCGCCTCATAGTTACCGACCACAGCGAGCACCTCGCGCGTGCGCACATCGAGCGCAATCAGCGACGCCTGGGGGCCGAGCTCCAGGCGCAGCTGCGGCTTCGTCTTCTCGCCGTCGACCTCACCTGGACTTTCCACTAAGCCGACCCGCAGTAGCGCCCCCGGCTGGGTGAACTCACTTGGGACCAGAGCCTTGGGGTTGTACCGCGTCTCTGTCGACAACGCGACGCGCCCAATAGTGTCACCCACGCGGACGTCGATCGTCCCGGTGTGGTCGTCCACCTGAGCGACCACTCCGGTGTAGATGCGATACTGCCGCGGGGTGCCTACGAAGGGCTCAGCCCAAAGATCGCTCTTCTTCGCCAGGTACGGCGCGGCCAGCTTGTGGCGTGCCATGTAATCGTCGAGTCCCTGGCGAACAGCCGCGCGTGCGCTGGCTTGAACCTCCGGATCGATGGTCGTATGCAATTCGAAGCCACCCGACGCCGCCTCTCGCGGGGCAATCTGCTTCAAGGTCGTTCTAGCGATTGCGACGACCTCAGGCACCAACGCGCTCTCGTGCTCAGCGGCAGGCGCCAGACGCAGCGGCAGCTTCAGCACCCGCTGATAGAGTTCATCCGTGACGAAGCGCTTTTCGAGCATTTGTTTCAGCACGTACGCCCGGCGCTGAAGCGCTTTTTCCGGATCACGGCGCGGCGAGAATCGTTCGGGCGCGGCAATCAACCCCGCCAGGATCGTCGCCTCATCCAGCGCGAGCTCACTCGCGTGTTTCCCGAAGTAGTAGCGCGCGGCTTCTTCAATTCCGTAGCGCCCATGACCCAAATAGATGTGGTTCAAGTACAACCAGAAGATCTCATCCTTGGTGAGCGAACGCTCAAGCCGCCCCGCTAGCAGGACTTCACGCACCTTGCGCGCAAGTGAGCGCTCAGAGTCGAGCAAGATGTTTTTCACGACCTGCTGGGTAATAGTGCTACCGCCCTGAACCGTGTGACCGGCACGCAGGTTGGCCACCATAGCGCGCGCAATGCCCAGGTAGTTTAGCCCAGCGTGCTCGTAAAACGACGCATCCTCTGCCGCAAGGAACGACAGCTTCGCGACATCCGCTATCTGTTCCATCTTGACCACTGTGCGACGTTCGGTGAACAGGCTAGCGAGTAGCGACTGATCACGCGCGTACACTCGCGTAATTTGGGGCGGGTCGTAACCCGCCTTCAGCTTCTGAACACTCGGCAGCCCTTCGGAGTACTTCTCAACCAAAAAGTACACTGTCCCCGTCAGCGCTAGTCCTCCGAGCCCAACCAGGATCCCCAGCGTCGCGAAGAGCTTCTTCCAGAAGCGGCCCTTGGGTGCGGGCTTCTTGGAAACGACTCTCGCATCAAACGCGGGCGTCTCATCGCTCAAGTCGCGGTGGGTGTCAGCATGCGCGAGCTGAACCTCGGCGGGCCTCGGGGTGGACGTCGCTATGACGCGACGTGACGCGCGGCGCGGCAAGGTGGACTTGGATTCTGGGTTATCGTTCGGGGGAGCCAAGGCTCCGTACATACCGAAACCGCGTCGATCAAACCAGCTCCGCCAACGTACCGGCGTTGATCATTAGCCGTTGGTTAGGTCGCACCGGGGTCGGTTAGGGGGCTACGTCCTGGCTGACGGTACGGGATTAGTAGGAAAACAGGAAAACAGGGTGCAAGCTCGTCCAGCGCTACAAGGTCGAAGGACCAAGCGCGCTCGCGGACCGTACCCGAGCACGCCTGTCCCACGCCAATGCGGTCCTTTGAGCCAGGTCACCCAGAACAGAATGGCCGCCATGAGCGAATGCACCGCACGCTCAAACAGGAGACCGCCAAGCCTCCGAAACTCAATCGGAAGCTTCAGCAGATCGCCTCTTGTACGTTTATAGAGATCTACAACCAATTGCGCTACTGCTCGCTCATGGCTCGTTGAAGAAGCCCGGTCACTCTTAGGTCTGCTGCCCATTCGAAGAGATAACCTTCGTCCAGCATCCCACGGCGGGCCCGGAGTACTCCTTGAATGTCACGCCACTGGCGATCCGAAACTCCCCCGCCCAGCTGGTACCAAACCAGCTTTCGAAGGATCGTGTCCTCCGGCGACTTGATCTGCAGGAACTGACCATCCCGGACCTCGACGGGACGACGTCTTGAGAACTCGCTGTTGTCGAACGACCACGCGCATGACCAA